>NZ_JANSHW010000340.1:0-4178 GCF_047461815.1 Synechococcus sp. R6-10 | reverse complement strand
TCTTTTGGGCAAGCCGATGTTCCTGCCCGAGCCAGATCGCTGGGGCTGGGGATCCCGCTGTTGATCTTGGCTGCAGGGGGGGGCTGGCTGGGTTGGCAAGGCCGGCGTGCCATCAACACCTTTGAGCGGGAGGGATCCCAGGATCCCTTTACAGAAGGGCTGTCCTTTTTACAGGCCAATCCAATTCCTGAGGCAGTGGAGCGGTTTCGGGAGGCCGTGCGGCAACAGCCGAATCATGTCGAGGCCCACGTTGAGCTGGCCCATCTGTTGGCGAAAACCAACCGACTGCAGGAGGCATTGAGCCACTACCAACAGGCCAAACGCCTGAACCCGAACTTGAGCGGCATCAACACCCACCTGGTGGAAACCCTGAAGGCTCTAGCACGGCAGTGGCTGGCCCAGCATCAGCCGGATGAAGTTCTGGCCCACTTACCCGAAGCATTCCCCCTCACCCAGGGATCCGCCCAAGCTGAGATCTATAGCCTGCTCGGCCAAGCCTGGGCAGAGAAGGGCAACTGGGCAGAAGCGTTAGCTCAGCAACAAAAGGCCCTGGGGCTGGATCCCCACTTCAGCGAGGCTCATCTCTGCATTGCTCAAGTTCGCCTCAAGCTGGGGCAATGGGACGAGGCCATCGACTCCTGCTGGGCTGCTTTGGAGTTGAATGATCGCCTGGGCCTGGGCCACGCCGTGATGGGACAAGCGCTGATGCGCAAAGGTCAGTTAAAAGCGGCAATCGCAGCCTTCCGAACTGCCCTCAGCCTGGATCTCAGTCCTGAGTTGGCAGCCGCTGTGCGGGTGGATCTGGGTTTGGCAATGGTGCATGCAGGTCATCTGGCTCAAGCCAGCCAAGAGTTCAGCCAGGTGATCTTCAATGGCCAGTTCAAAAGACAGCAGGCTCGCGCCTACTACGGTTTGGGTCTGGTGTTGGCAGGCCAAGAGCAATACAGCGAAGCCATCAAGAACTACCGGCGGGCTTTGGAGCTGGCCCCCGATCTGCACGCAGCGATGGCCGCCACTGGCCTAGCCTACTTGGGGCCCAAACAACGGGATGCCTCTGGGCGCAAGTTCATCCAGCCCCAACAGTTGCAGCAGGCTATGCAGCAGTTTGAACAGGCTTTGAAAGGAGACCCAGATCTGCCCGAAGCTCACTTTGGCATGGGAGAGGCGTCGCGCATCAAGGGGGATCTAACCTCGGCGGAGGCCAGCTATCGACGGGCCATTCGCAGCAATGGCAGCTATGGAGCAGCTCACTATCGTCTGGGATCCATCCTTGCCCGCCAAGGCAAGCTGGAGCAGGCCATTGAACACTTTCGCTCGGCTTTGGAAATCGCTCCCAACTTCTCCGAAGCCAGAGTGAGCCTGCAACGGCTTCTCTCCAAACAGATGGAAGAGGCCCATACCGGCCTACTCGTCCCGTAAGGTGGGATAGGATCTTCCAATTAAGGTTCTCTCAACCCATGACACCAACGCCAGGTTGGGTGGTCAGCCCTGCAACCGCCATCCAGCTCATCCAACAAGGGGCAACGCTTCTGGATGCACGCAGTGCGGAATTGCAAGCCGACGGGATCCTGAAGGGTTCAATTCCGGTGAACTGGACGGAGTTTACTCAGCCAGAGGCTGCAAACAGCGGCAAGCTGTTGGCAGATGATGCCCTTCTCACCGAAAAGCTGCAAGGCATTGGCGTGTTTCGGGAGCGTCCGGTGGTAGTTGCTGCCGATCCGCTACAGGGCTGGGGAGAAGATGGCTGGATCGTTTGGATGTTGCGCAGCTTGGGTCATCCCCAGGCAGTCATGGTGGACGGGGGCTATCCGGCCCTGGTGAAGGAGGGAGTGCTGACCACAACCCGACAAAGCGCCGACGAACCGCAACGGGGCGATTTTGTGGTGCAGCGAACCGACCGGTGGAACATCGACCGGGACACCCTGCGGGCCAGCCTTGGCTCCGACCGTGTGGCCATCCTCGACAGTCGCGAAGCCCAAGAATACGAGGGAGCCACCCCCTATGGTGAGGCACGTGGCGGACACATCCCCGGCGCTGTGCATCTCTACTACAAGGAGCTGATGGATGCGGCGGGATCCCTGTTGCCGCCCGCTGCAATTCACGCCCGCCTGCAAAAAGCCGGGATCTCTCCAGAAGCCGAGATCATTGCCTACTGCACAGCTGGGGTTCGCGCCGCTTGGGTCACGGTGGTTTTGACCCATTTGGGCCGGCAGGCCAAAAGCTATTCCGGTTCCATCCTGGAATGGGCAGCCGGGGATCCCCAGCGGTTCCCGCTCCAGCCATGAGGGGATCCCTGCCCACTGTGATCTTGGCCGGATGTGGCTATGGAGCCATCGACGCCTTGCGGGCGCTCAAAGGGCAGGCACGGGTGATCGCCATCAACCCCTATCCCTACAGTGTTAATTCAGGCATGTCCACGCGGCTGCTGAGTGGTCGGTTTTCTCTGGAGCTGGTGCGGATCCCTTTGCTGGAGCATATTCAAGCCAACGGCGCCCAGTTTTTGCCGGGGCGAGTCACCCACATCCAACCCGAAGCTCGAACCCTGACCCTGGAGAGTGAAGCCGGGATCCAAACTCTTGCCTACGACTATCTGTTGGTGAATGTGGGCCGGGAGTTGCGCCCCATTGATGGGATCCAACATGCCTTTACCATTCGACCGGCAGAACAATTGGTGGCCGCCCAAACCTGGATCCGGCAGTGCTGGCAACGGGCAGCCCAGGGGGATCGGACGCCGGGCCTGCTGACCTTTGTGGTGGCGGGAGGAGGCTGTACCGGCACAGAGCTGATGGGGGAACTCTACGATCTTTGCCGGGAAATGAGCGCAGAAACAGGGATCCCCTTGGCTCAAGCCCGGCTGATCTTGATCCATCGCCAGGCCCATCTGGTCGAGGGCTTCTCGGAACCCTTCCGCCGGGCGGTGGAAAGGGAAATCCGCCGTCTGGGGGTGGAAATCTGGGCCGGATGTCAGGTGAAAGCCTTTGGGCCGGAGCACGTGTGGCTCTCGGATGGCACCGAGTTGATAGCTCAGACCCGCCTGTGGGCAGGTGGCTTCCAGGTGCCGAGCTGGTTGAGCACCTGCGGCTTGCCAACAGGGCCGACGGGATCCCTGCTCGTGGACAAATACCTGCGGGTGCAAGGCTCAGAGCACATCTTGGCGGTGGGGGACTGCGCTGACTTTGTTTGGGGATCCCGCCTCTTGCCCAAGATCGGCGTGTACGCGGTGCGCCAGGGGCCAATTGCAGCCCAAAACCTGCTGCGGCTCATCCGCGGCCAACCTCTGATCCCCTACCGACCGCAGGCCACGGTTTTTGTTTGTGTAACGGTGGGGAACCGCGTTGCCGTTGCCGAGAAAGGCAGGCTGGTCTGGCGCGGCTATTCAGCCACGGTGCTGAAGAACTTTTTTGATTGGCTGTACATGCGCAAACTTAAGCCCCTGCGCTGGCAGGAGTTTTTCTACTGACTCAAGCTCTACCAAGAACGGGGTTAAGATCAAAACCAGATGGGCCAGGTCGGGCTCGCTTCCCAAATCCTGAATATCTGAGAACTATGGCTATTCCCGGCGGCAATGGGCTATGAGCGGATCGACTTTTGCCGACCGGCCAGAGCAGCGACCAACCAGGAGCAACAATGCCTCTAGATAACCTGCGCGGACTCTATCAGCAAGTCATTCTGGAGCGGTACAAAAAGCCCCACAACTTCGGCAGAGTGGATCCCGTCCACCGCCACCAACGTGGCCACAACCCCTCCTGTGGCGACACCATCGACCTCACCTTACAACTGGATCCCAGCCAGGAGCGGATTGTCGATATCAAATTCGAGGGGGCAGGCTGTGCCATTGCCCTGGCTTCTGCCGATCTCATGGCGGATGCGGTGCGGGGGCGCACCATCCCCGAAGCTCTGCAGTTGGTGGAGCGCTTCCAAGCCATGATGCGCGGTGGCGAAGAGTTCCCGCGGGAGCAACGGGCTTTGAACGCCATGAAAGGGGTAGCCCAATTTCCAGTGCGCATCAAATGCGCCAACCTGGCCTGGCATGCGCTCAAATACGCGCTGGAATCGCCCGAACCCCAGGCCAATGGGTCGGCCTTTGTGAGCAACGAAAACACCGACTGACCAAAAGGCGCGGCAAGCCCCGTCCTTCAGGGCAGGGAAGGATAGCGCCGACCGTAGCCGACGCCCTT
>NZ_JANSHW010000339.1:0-4220 GCF_047461815.1 Synechococcus sp. R6-10 | reverse complement strand
TCTGGCTCAAAGACTTCGGCAAAAGTAGCCACCAGCGCCCCATCCAAAAAGGCCAATTTTCGGGATCCCGGTTGGGATTTTTGAATGTATTCTACGAGTCTCTCGATTTCCATTTGAAAGCGGCGCATGTTAACCATTCGCTCTTTCGGTTCACCGCTGCTGTCGGATCCCAGGTCCCTTGGAGTCAATACATCCACTTGGATGTCTTTTTCGTACAAGCCTGCTGCGCAGTGATAATTTTCATACCAGCCGATTTGCACCAGCGCCACCGGTATTGACAGATCTTTGCTGGGATAAATCTGGGATCCATCCACGGCAAAGGTGGGAATATTTTCAATGACCGATTTCGCCCACTCACGGCTTTCTTCGTAATTGGCCCATTCCTGCTCAAAAGGGATCTTCCAATTGGAGTAGCGATCCCACTCCGCAGTAGGTAAAGCGCCTGGGAAAGGGAATGGAGCTATTTTTTCGGCAATCTCTAAGCTCGACCACTTGCACAGGTTTTCCATGGCCTGCCTATAGCATTCTCTGCGCTCCGATAGCCGTTGATCAAAAGTGGCAAAGGCTTCCCGCTTTTGCTGCAAGACCGCCAGGATCCGGTCGGCTCTAAACACCATGGGCGGGATCCCTCCTCACCCAACTGGAGTGCCTTTCCACCCGAATAACATTTTCTGTCATTTGCTCAAAGGTATCGTCGTGGCTGATGACAAACAGCTGCTCAAAAGATCGCAGGTTGGTAATAGCCTCTGCCAGCCGCTGTCGCCGTTGGGCATCCATATTGGTGGTGGGCTCATCGAAAAAGGCAATATTTAGTTGTCCCAACACCTTGAGTAAAGCCAAGCGCACTGCCAAGGCCGCCGACATTTGCTCTCCCCCGGAAAGGCTGGCAAACCGTCGTTTGGGGCTGCCGGCTTCTTGAACGCGGATCTCATAATCGGCTTCCCAGGTCAGGGTGACGTTGGGACGGTTGAGAATTTCTCGGAAGAGGTGATCGGCAGTATGGTTGATCTGCTGCAGGTAGTATTGGGTAATTTGAGGGCCGGCTTTTCTATAGGTATCTCGGCTAAACTTGATAAAGCGGTGTAGGCGTTCTTTCTCAGTTTTTTCTGCCTCGACTTGCTTTAAGCTTGCCTTGGTCTGTTCCAATTGCCGCAACTTTTCCTCAATTTTGCTCAGTTGAGGAGCTAGGCTCTCCAGGCGGGCTTGGGCTTCGGCTTTTTGAATTTCGGTGGCCTGCAGAAGGGATCGAAGATGCTCATGCTCCTGCGGTCGATACAGAGCAGCTAAGGGATCCCGTGCTGCGCGAAGTTGGGAAAGCTGAGTTTGCAGTTGCTGCCGCTGGGCGTTTAGCTCGGCCAGTTCCTGTTCCCGTTGGGGAAGCAATTTGGCGATGGGTTCTGCCTGCAGATAGCGCTCGTGATCTAAACGGTATCGTTCGCGTTCTTCCTGCAGGGATCCCAGCTCTCGATCCAGATGCTCCGTTTGGCATAGGGCCTCCTCGATAGGGTTGAGTGCGGCCTGTAAATCCTGAAGCTGCTGCAGGCAGTCGGCCTGCATTTGTAAATATTGCTTTTCCTGTTTTAACTCTGCTTTGAGCCGTTCGGCTTGACTTCTGGGATCCCCCAGAGATTTTAAGGTTTTGGCGGCTTTTTCAATTTGGGCTTGCAGGTCATCTTTGGATCCCTCTGTTTGTTCCCAGCGGTCGATCTGGGCTTGTTTTTCTTGCTTGGCTTTCTGAATTTGATCTAGGGCCAACTGGGCCGCTTGGAGTTCATCTTGCCGTCGGGGCAAACTTTGGGCAAGAGGCTGCATGCGGATAAAGGTCTCGTAGTTGTTGCGGTGCCGGCCTTGTTCTTCCCGCAAAGCTGCAATTCTTTCATCCAGATCTGAAAGCGGTTGCAGCTGCTCTTCTAGGGCTTGTATCTGCTGTTGGAGTTGCTGAACATGGGCCGCTATTTGTTGATATTCTTGCTCAACCCTAGACTTGCGGCTGAGATCTCTTTCCAAGCGCTGGATTTGCCCTCTGGGATCCCCCAGTTCTTGCAGCGCCTGGCCAATTTCCTGTTGTTGCCGAAGGAAGGTGGGCTCAGCCTCAAGATCCCAGTGAAGATCATCAATTCTGCTTTGTCGTTCGGCTTGCAACTGCAGCAGTTGCTGAATTTGGGCTTGTAAATCGGGTATTTGTGCGGTTAGGCCGAGCAAGGGTTGCAAAGTCCTGAGTTGTTTTTGGATGTTGGACAACTGCTGACGAAGTTGGGGCTCGGAAGTTTGGGGAGCCAGATCCTGCAAAATCTGATGGATGGACTGGAGCAACTGTTGGCTGAGTGCTGAAGATCGAGTGAGTACCTCTGGGATCCGCTGCCACAGAGATTGAAGTTGGGGATAGTTGTGTCGCTGCGCTTCCAATTCGTCCAGAAGTTGCCGGATGCTGTGATGGTGTTGAGCCAATTGATCCGAGCCCTGCTCAAAAAGGGCTTGTAGCTCCTGTTGAAATTGACGAGCTGCGGCAATGCGGCTGAGCTGAGTTTGCAATCGCTCCTGTTGAGTTTCGAGCGCAGGAATGGCGGCTACCCGCTCCAAATCCGCCTGCCGTTGTCTCAGTTGGAGCTGCAGTTGTTGCAATTGGACTTGGCCTTGTTCCTGCTCCGTTTCCCGTTGTTTGAGTTCAAGGCGCAGAGCCTGAAAGGAAGCCAACTTCTCGCCAAGTTGGGAGTGGCGCTGCTCCAGGGAGGCCTGCCGTTCACACAGGGGTTGCAGCTCAAGTTTTTCCGCCTCCATTTTTTGGAAGATCTGGAGTTGTTGCTGATATTCGGATCCCTGCAGCTCCAATCGATGCAGTTGATGTTGCAAAGTTTCCCGTTGAGCCAGTAAAGTTTGTCGGGTTCGCCGCAGCGCTTCCTGCTCTGCAATGAGGGTTTCCAACTGCAAATAACGGTTGTAGGTCAATTGATGCTGCCGACATATGGCCTGGGCCTGTTCAGCTTCTTGCACTCGGCTTTGTAGCAGTTGACAGCGCTCGGCGTGGGCTGTCCATTCTGCCTGGATCTGTTCCCATTCGCGGTGCAGGTGTAGCAACGTGTTGAGCTGTTGAGTCCAATAGGTCTGCTGACGCTCTAGCTCCTCTTGGGCCTGAATTTGCGGGGTTAGCTCCTCTAGCTCCTGCTTCCAGCGCTGCTGTTGGCTTAACTTTTCTTGAAGTCTTGCCAATTGGTTTTCGATATGCTGCTTTTGCGAGAGCAAAGCATCCCGCTGTTTCAGCCACTCCAAGCGTTGCTGTTGCTGTTTTTCCAGCTCCCGCAAGCGAGCTTCTGTGGCCAAAAAATGCTGAGATCCCTCCCAGTATTGCTGTTGCTGCGCTTGAGCTTGCCTGGCCTCTGCCCATAACTTTTCTGCCTGCTCAAGAGATACCTGAAGCAGGGATCCCTTTTGCTCCAGTTGGGCAATCTGGTGATCTAAAGTTTGGATTTGCTCAAGCCATTTCTCCAGTCGCTCGATCTCAAGCTTAACCTGATCCAGAGTGTGGATCGATTGACTCAAGCGCTCTTGCCAATAACTCAGTTCTTGTTGGATTTTCTGCCGCTCCGCTTGCAGCGGATCCCACTCCTGTAGCTGTTGGCGGAGCAATTCAATTTGATGATTAATGGCCTGAATCTGCGCCTCGCTGTATTTTTCGACCGCCAACAGGTCTTTGGCTACCTGCTGGTACTCTTCCACCTTTAAGATGCGATCGAAAACTTCTTTGCGATCTCGACCGGTTTTGAGAAAGTCTGCCGTGAAAGTCCCTTGGGGCACCCCAATCGTTGTGGCAAAGAGCCGCGCCAGGTCGGTACCGGCAGGTACGCCCAAATGTTGCCTCAGCCACGGCAGCACATCGGACTTGCGCTCATACTCTAGGCGCTGCTTCAGCTGGGGATCAAAGAGACGATATCCCTGCGTTACGCTGCGGCGAACATCGTAGGTGCGCTGATCCCATTGGGAGATAAATTGCACAGTCACCACTGCGTCGTTGGCCCCGGAGCGAATGATTTCTTCTTGGCTGTAGGGGCAGTAGTCGAACAAAACCCAGGCAATGGCTTCCAAAATGCTGGTCTTGCCCGCTCCGTTTTCTCCGCAAATGGCGTTAATACCTGGCTCAAACGTGAAGACGGCATCCTCATGAGATTTGAAGTTTTGTAAAGCGAGAGAGAGGATCCGCATAATCAGTCTTCTGCTCCCCAAAA
>NZ_JANSHW010000338.1:0-2902 GCF_047461815.1 Synechococcus sp. R6-10 | reverse complement strand
TGGCTGATGGCCTGACCTGACGCTTCAACAGCATTGGTGGATCCCCCAGCTTGGTCTGGGGGATTTTTTTGTGGTTTCCCTAGCAACAAGAATGAAGTTTCGCCTACCCTCCAAGTGAAGAGGAACGGTTCGAGCCGCAGGGATCAGTGGGTGGCGCTCAGTTCCTTGGTTGGGCAGCATTGCAGAGCAGCAGGGCATCTGGATCCCAAAGGATCTGCCCATCAAGAGCCATTCTCCCCAACACCGGCATTCCTACTTGGGCTTCCAGGCGCGGGATCAAAGTTGCATCCAGCTTTTCCAAGGCTTGGGGATCCCCAGTTTCGGTCAGGGATCCAATCAGCACCCACCCCAAACCGCAGGCCTTGGCTTGGCGCAACAGGGCGGCAAAAGCGGCAGCTTGGCTCAGAGCGGTCTCCCGCTGCAGCGTCAGCAGCAAGCTCAACCCCCACGCATGGGCTAGATCCGCCCAGGTTTGGCCTGGCCCTATGGGATCGGCAACGCTGCCCGGCAAAACCAGTAGGGGATCTTTTTCTCCTGCCCACTCGGAGATTTGTTGCCAGAGGGCCTTTAGCTGAGCTTCCGAAGGGTTGGGATCCACTCTGAGCCGGCCCCAAGGGCGTTGAACCACCTGCTGCCAAGCGTCGGCCACTGCCGTAGCTCCTGGGATCCCCGGCCAGGTGTTGGCCACCATCACCTTCATGGCTCTGCCTCCCATAGGGCGAGAAACTCCGGCTGGATCTCGAAGCCAAACACCAAAGCCATATCCCGCAGCATGGAGACGGATCCCAGGTTCTGCTGCTTAAACCACCGCATCAACACAAAGATCTTCTGATAGACAAAGATCTCCAACGCTTCTGGGTTGTAAACAATACCCTCCCGAGGGTTGAATTGGTGGGGCACCATCATAGCCGCGTAACGGGCCAGTTCTCCTTGGCGCCAATTGAGAAAGTAGGGCATCCAGGGGTAGACTGTATCCCAACGAATAAACCACAGGCGCACCTCCGGGATCTCGGACAGCTCCCGTGGATCCTCAGGGCTGCGCGGCCAATCGATGGCGCATTGCACCTGCTGGGCAGCACGCACGGGATCGGCCATCAAGGTTTTCACCAGCTCATGGCCGGGGGTGAGATCCAGAGTTTGAATGGCCTTGGCAGGAAGGTAGAGGGTAATCGGCACGGCAACACAGCTATCTGGCTTGCAAATGCAGCTTATCTCAGCTCTGCTCTGTCTTGCTCGCCACTGGGATCCCCAGGCGGGTGAGATCGAGGGCAAAACCTGCCGTTACCAAAAACACTTGGTCGGCCAGGGGAGCCAGCCTTTGGGTCAGTTCCCCCATCCGATCCCGAAACCGCCGCCCCAGTGGGTAAGCGGGCACCACCCCCCAGCCCACTTCTTCAGACACCAGGAGGATCTCCCCTCTATGGCTTTGCAAGGTTGCCAAGAAAGATTGCACCAAGGGATCCCATTCTGAAGAGGGACAGTCTAGGCCCTGCGCCACCCATCCCCCCAGCGAATCCACCAGCGCACAACAGGGCTGGGGCAACTTTTGCAGTTCTGCCCCCAAGTCCCTCCCGGTTTCCCAAGTCTGCCAACTGGAAGGCCGCCGTTGCCGGTGCTGTTGAACGCGCTCTGCCCATTCTGGATCCGTCTTGGGATCGGGTTTCGGCCCGGTAGCCAGGTAGATAACCGGCAAGCCCGAAGCCGCAGCCAAACCCTCTGCCAGCCGGCTTTTGCCAGAGCGCACAGGGCCACAGATCAGCACAATCGCCATTGGGTAGAATGGAAATCCACTGACGTTTGAGTCTAACCTCGACAACAGCCTGCTGAAGTCCTCAGCCGAGTGGTACCCGGTCAATCTTGAGGTTGAATCTCTATGCCCATCCGAATCGAGCACGCTGCCCAGCTGGAAGAGAAACCTATTTTGATCACGCCGGTTTAGAGCCTTTTCCTCTGCTCACGATTGGCTCCCTAAGCTACGGATATGAGTTTTTCCTTCATTGGATGGGAGAGTCATCCCGCGTCAAGATTGGACGTTGCACTTCGATTGCAGGAGGGGTGCATTTTTTCGTAGGGTACGAGCACCATACTGACTGGGTTACTACTTACCCTTTCACCCATTTACCTGATTCCTGGCGAGAGCTTCGTGCTTTCTGTAACTCGCGGAGATATTGTTGTTGGCCATGATGTTTGGATTGGCTATGGCGCTAAGATTCGCTCGGGGGTAACCATTGGAAATGGAGCAGTTGTTGGAATGGGTGCTGTGGTAACTCGAGATGTCCCCCCTTATGCCATTGTTGCGGGCATGCCAGCGAGGGTGGTTCGCTACCGTTTTGCACCTGAAGTGATCGAGTGGCTTATCCAACTTGCTTGGTGGGATTGGCCCCTTGAAGCCATACGCCAGGCAGCACCTCTTCTCTGTCGGCCACTAGATCAGGAAGCAATGTCAGGGCTTTCTCAGATCAAGCAAAGCCTTCTTGCTGTTTGAAACTACTTGAGAAATTCCCCGCAGGCTAAGATGAGAGTTGGTTACGCTTGAAAAAACAATCTCGAATAACCTGACTGTACTTCAGGCTCAAAAGCTCGACCATGACAGATCCCAAGCCAATATCTCCGCCTGAACAAAAGGCTGCTTCGGCCTCTTTTCGATCTGCTCAACCGCTCTGGCTCAGCCTAGCGCTGGGGATCACCACTGCCCCCGTTTTGTTGGGCTTGGTCTTGGCAGACCGGGCCGAGAAATGGCTGGGATCCCTGAGCTGGGAAGATCCGGGTTGGTGGCTGGGGGAGCGGCTGCCCAACTTAGACAGCGCCCCGCTACAGGCCCATGAGCAACAGCGCAAAAACTCTGCCCCGGTCGAGAACCCCTAGCTTCTCTGTCACTTTCGTATCATAGGAAAGCGAACTA
>NZ_JANSHW010000337.1:0-1861 GCF_047461815.1 Synechococcus sp. R6-10 | reverse complement strand
AAGTTCATTGTACTTCATCAAAGCGCTTTCCTCCCGACACTGACCCTACGGGTACAGTGCGGGGCTCCTGCGCTAGTAAGCTGAAGAAGGGACTCCCCGGACGGATTCCCTCTCAATCGATCCCTCGTTAACCCTCTTCGAGTTGTCTGTGCTCTGCACAGCACGGAGTGCTATGAAAGTGCAACACCTCTTCACCTCAGCTCTTGTGGGCGCAGCCCTCTCCAGTTTGAGCCTGCCCACCGCCGCTCTGGCCCAAGCCAACCTGCGGGAACTCCCTCCAGACCTGGCAGAACAGCTAACCACAGAGCAAATTTTGCAAGCCTGCGCCAACAACCAAGCAGATACTTTGCCCAGCCCTTTCCCGGATGTGGTGCCAAGCGATTGGGCCTACAAGGCAGTGCTTACCCTCTACTACTGTGGAGCCTACCGAGGGGCCATTCCACCGGAGCAATTCCGGCGCTACTTGGAGCAACAACGGGGATCCCAAACTTAGGTGGGCCTGCACCTCAAGCCGGATACATCTCCTGGATGAGGTGGGCATAGCGCTCAGCCACCGGGTTGCGCTTGATCTTCAGGGTCTGGGTCATAAGGCCGTTTTCCACGCTCAGCGGCTCCGGCAAGAAGCGAAAGTCGCTGACCTGCTCGTCGGGCCGGTAGCCAGGGCGTTCTTGGATGCGGCGGCGCACCTCCTGCAAAATCAAGGTGCGGGTCTGGGGCTGGGCCAGCAGCTCGGCATCCTCAGCCGGGATCCCTTGCTCGGCAGCCCAGGCCTTAAGGGCATCGAGGTTGGGGTAGATGAGGGCAGCCAATTTCTTTTGGTCTTGCCCGACGATCACGATTTGGCTGATGTAAGGAGACTGCAGACAAGCATCTTCCAGCGGCTGAGGCTCGATGTTCTCCCCATTGAGTAGGACAATGACATCCTTGGCCCTGCCGGTGATCACCAGTTGGCCGTCGGGAGTGAGCCAGCCCAGATCCCCGGTTTCAAACCAGCCATCAGAGCTGAGAACTTTAGCGGTGGCTTCTGGATTGTTGTAGTAGCCCATCATCACCTGCGGGCCACGGGCCAGGATCAACCCCTTTTGGCCAGGGGGCAAGGGCTGCCGGGTTTCCGGATCGACAATGCGAAACTCCGTCCCCGGCAGAGGGGGGCCAGCCGTACCGCGCACATTGTTGTCTGGACGCCGCGCGCACAACACCGGCGAAGTTTCGGTGAGGCCGTAGCCATTCAAGATGGAAATGCCCACCACCTCGTAGAACAGATCCAAGTAGGCAGGCAGGGATCCACCGCCGCTGATGGCATGTTGAAAATTGGGGCCCAACGCCCGTCGTACCTTGCGGTAGATCAGCACATCGGCCAATCGGTGCAGGGGCCAGAGCAGCCAATGTTGCAGGCGAGCCTGCAGGCGCACCCAGGGGCTGACTCCGTAATGCAAAATCGACTGGTTGCGAGCTATCCGTCCAGAGAGCACATGGCTCTCACTCACGGCCATCAGAGCGCGGATCAGCCGCTGCATCAGGGGGCTTTTCTCTTTGAATTGCCGTTGGATCCCTTCATAAACGGTTTCCCAAATCCGCGGCACTGCCACCAGAAAATGGGGGTGCTCCTGTTGGAAATCTTGTTTGATAAAGCGAGGGCTGGTATAGACCAGCATGCAGGCACGGCTGAGGAGAAAATACTCGCAAGCCCGCTCATAAGAGTGCCAAGTGGGCAGAATGGTCAACACCTTATTCCCCGGTTGTGGCTGTACGACCACGCCCAAGTTCTCCACCTGGTGCATCAGGTTGCCGTGGCTGAGCATCACCCCCTTGGGCCGACCGGAGGTGCCGGAGGTGTAGATGATGGTGGCCAGTTGGGATC
>NZ_JANSHW010000336.1:0-3632 GCF_047461815.1 Synechococcus sp. R6-10 | reverse complement strand
TGGGCAGTAGCCTTGCTGTCTACCCCCATGTCTGAGCTGGCATTGACCCTAGTAGGGGCGGCGGTTGCTGCTGCCCTTTTCGTTGGGATTTTCGTCTGGGAACAAAGACGCAGCCAAGAATTGCTGCAGCGGTGGGCGGCAAAGCAGGGCTACTCCCTGTTGAGCCAGGAGGCACGGTACTGGCGGCTGGGGCCTTTTTCCGGGAGCACTTCCAAGTATCAACGGGTATTCCGTGTGCGGATACGGGATCCGTGGGGGCAAGAACGCACCGGCTGGGTGAGGTTAGGGAACTGGTGGCTGGGGCTTTTGTCGGATCAGGTAGAGGAGCGGTGGGAGTAGGCTGGGATTGAACCACAGAAGGGGAAAGCAATGAACGGGATCAAGGGGTGGAAAAAGCTGAAGGGGGTGGCGTGGCTGGGCCTGGTACTGGCGGTGGCACTGTTGGGTTGGAACATAATCGCCGGAGGTGGAGCGATGGCCAGTCCCGCTGAGGGATCCCGAATGTTGACGGTTACAGGGCAGGGATCGGTCTCCGTAGAGAACTCCATTGCCCTCATTCGCTTGGGGGTGGTGATCCAGGGGGAGACGGCGCAATCGGTACAACAACAGGTGGCAGAACGCTCAGAGCGGCTGGTCAATCGCCTCAAGGAGCTGCAAGTAGGCGCTCTACAAACCACCGGCATTTCCCTCTACCCGCAATACGACTATCGGGATGGCCAACCTCGCCTAACGGGTGTACAGGGGCAAAACAGTCTGCAATTCGAGGTGCCTGTGGCCAGAGCTGGGCAAGTGCTGGACGAAGCTGTGGCCGCCGGAGCCACCCAGGTGGAATCGGTCAGTTTCCGGGCCGATGAAGCCACCCTGTTGGAGGCGCGCAGCCGCGCCCTAACCCAAGCCGTGAAAGATGCCCAACGCCAAGCCCAGGATGTGCTGGGGGTCTTGAACCTGAGCATCCGTTCCGTCGAGCGCATCCAGATTCAGAGCGATGGCTACATGATCCCGCCGCCGATCCCCTTTGCCCGCGCCGACTATGCCCGTCTAGAAACAGCATCCACACCGGTGGAGGGGGGACAGCAAACCGTGCGCGCCCAAGTCACCCTCGAGCTCCGTTACTGAGCCTCTGCTCTGTTGCCTGGAATGATTCACAAATGTTCACCGCATGGATTTCAGCTCTCCCGCCAAAGGGCTTCTGGTCAGAGCAAGCCTTGGGCAGCAACAGACAGCGGCTCTGGACGAGCGAAGTCTCAGTGATTCAAGAGTGATTCAATCCATCTAACCAACTCGGCAAAGTGGAAGCGGCTGCTGTTCGCTACCGCATCAGAATAACGATGGAGATACCACATTCATTAGAATAGCGATGGAAAGTTGCGGGTAGTTTGCTTTCCCGCGCCACCCTGCCTCGGTTTATCTATGGATCCCAGACCGGAGAGCGCTAGTGCAGCTCCTGCGCCTGAGAAGGCGAAACTCGTCTCTGGCAGAAGTCAAGACGGCAGTCTGCAAGCCCGTGTACTGATTGTGGATGATAGCTACATGGTGGCAGAGATGCTGTCCAACTTTTTGGGCAAGCAGGGCTGCAGTATTTCTTATGCTTTGGATGGCCTCTCCGCGCTGGAGCAAATTCGCCGCCAACCCCCAGATCTGATCATTGCCGATTGGGTCATGCCCTCCCTGAACGGCCTAGACCTGTGCCGTCAACTGCGGCAACTGCCGGAATATGCTTGGGTGTACTACATCATTATGACTGCCCGCGAGGGCAACGATAGCATGGAGCGGGCTTTGGAGGCAGGCGCCGATGAGTTTCTTTCCAAACCCTTTCAGGCTGCAGAGCTGCTGACGCGGGTGCGGGCAGGGCTGCGCATTGTAGAAAGTCGCCGCCAGCAATATCTGCTCAAAACCGGGCAAAAATCTCCTCCCTCTCCCCCCAAGTCGATTGGTTTGGAGGTGGGTAACCGTCAGGATTTGGTGGCTCGTTTGCCGCTGCGGGTGGCCCAGGCCCGTGCCCAATCGGAACCCCTCAGCTTGTTTGTGCTGCGCTTGGCCAACCTCGGTTCTCTGGCACAAGGGCTGGATGCTGACGGTCGGGCTGATCTGCTCAAACTGTTTAGGGAGCGTTTGGCCAATAACCTGCGCGATGGAGACGACCTGTTTTGCTACGACGAGGGGCAGTTTATCATTCTGCTGCCGGGGAGCACCTTGGCTGCTGCGCAAATTGCTGCCGAACGCTGCTGCCAGCGAATGATTCAGGATCCCTTTGTGGTGAATGGGCGGGCGCTGCCGGTGCAGCTCCAGTTTGGAGCGGCCAGCCTCATGGACAGCGATGATCCCAAGGGGGTGGCTCTGTTGCGTCGGGCTGCCCAGGCTATGCGAGATAGCAGGAATGTGCACAGCTCGGTGGTGACTGCTCCCCATCCCATCCCAGTTTCCGACCGCGTCAGCGGAACGGAGTCCTCAGAGCTGCTGAAACGCCTGCAGCGTCTGGAAAAAGAAAACGCCGAACTGCGCCGAGAGCTGGAGACTCGCCTCAGGCAGATTGAGGATCTCCGCCAACACCATCAAGAGCTGAGTCGAAAGATGCAGGCTCCTGCACCGGAGTCAACCACAGCGGGATCCCTGGCCCGCAGACCCTTGCGCTTGCGGCGGCGAAAACTCCGGCAGCTTTGTCTGAAGCGTCAACTGAGCCGTAGAAGACCGCGCCTGGCCTTGGGGCGGCTGAGCAGGTAGTGATGGGCTGAGCGAACGGGAGAGACGGAAGGGAGGTGCAAAAGGCTATGATGGGCATTCTTCAGGGTCAAGTGGCCGGATCTGGGATCTGGAGACCGGCAGGAAGATGGTTCCTAAACAACATTGAGCTCATCTTGACGGCGGTAGGAATAGGGGTGATTCTGCTAAGTGGTTTTGTGGCCAGCCGCAGCGCTTTTTCGCTAGAAACGGCAACGGCGGTCAGCGCCACTTTGGTAGGGGTCGTCCACGGGATCCTCTTTTGGCTGTTGCGACGGCGACAAAGATGGGTAAGGCAGGAGGCAATCGGGCAAATTCGGGAAATGCTGGAAGATTTGGGCAAAAACCGCCTGCAAACCATCAAGATGAGCTTGTACATGGTGCAGATCCATCAACCGGAGCAGGAAGAGCGAACCCGAAAAAGCTTTGACCGCGTTTACCAGATCCTGGCGGAGATGAGCACCTTGATCGACCACATTTCGGAAGAATCGTTGGCCGGCTGGCGCCATCGCTACCGCCAGACTCTGCAGCGGGTTGAGTCGGAGTCTCAGTAGTTTTTAAATCGTCTTTAAATCTTGAGTGGCTTAAGGGATCCCCTGAGGAGTTGGCTGAGCCGGTGGACGGTCGGATTTCGGGAAGCACCCAATTGCTCGGTCTAATCGGGGATCCGGTGGCCCACAGCTTATCCCCAGCCATGCACAACGCTGCTTTGGCGGCTATGGGGGAAAACTACTGCTATGTGCCGTTTCCGGTGGCTCCAAAACACTTGGCGGCGGCGGTGGCAGGGCTGGCGGCCATTGGGGTGCGGGGGTTTAATGTGACGATTCCTCACAAACAGGCCATTCTCCCTTTGCTCGATCAGATTGAATCGCGGGCAGCAGCGGTGGGGGCGGTGAATACGGTTTACCCCTTGC
>NZ_JANSHW010000335.1:0-4717 GCF_047461815.1 Synechococcus sp. R6-10 | reverse complement strand
AAACAAACAGAATGCTATCGCTGCATAGTTGAACAGTGATGTTCAGCAGTGTTCAGCGTAAATGTATCAGGGCTAGGCTCAGCACTGTAACCTGATCCTGGAGCAAACCTTTGTCAGCTTCTGCCAAAGACATGGGCTGTGCTGGAATTGAACCAGCGGCTCCCACCGTGTCAAGGTGGTACTCTACCACTGAGTTAACAGCCCCTACGAGCGATGCCGCTGTGCATCTGCCTGAAGGCCGGAAATAAATAATATCACATCTTAACCTGTCCCATTGGGATTAGCCTGGGTGGAGAGTGGACAGGTGCCCTATTTCAAATCAAAAAGGGGATCCGGTCAGCAACTGGTAGTGCAACACCTGGGGTGGGCGAGCAAAGTAGGGCCGGATGAGGGCACGCCAGCGGACAAAGTTTTCCGATTGGCGAAAGTTGACCAGATGGGCCTCTAGGGATCCCCACTGAACGAGCAGTAGGTATTGCTGAGGGTGCTCCAGACAGCGCTGCAGTTGGTGCTCTTGGTAGCCGTCGGTCTGCTGCAAATAGATGAAAGCTTGAGCGATGGCGGCTTCAAAGGCGGCTTCAGAGCCGGGGGTAATTTCAAACTGAGCCACCTCAAGGATGGAGGAAGCAGTCATGGGTTAGGTATGCAGGCCGCATTCGGTTTTGCTTGTGCCCTTCCAGCGTCCAGAGCGGGGATCCGCCCCTGGCTCAACAGGCGCAGTGCAGTGGAGGCAGCCGATACTGGGGTAGTGGCGATCGTGCAGGGGGTTGTAAGGGATCCCGTGGTCAAGGATGTATTTCCAAACTTGGCCATTTGTCCAGTCAGCCAGCGGGTTGAGTTTGAGGCGGTTGCGCTTGCCGTCCCACTGCACCTTGCCGATATCGGCGCGGGTGGGGGATTGTTCCCGACGCATCCCTGTAATCCAAGTGGTGCAACTGGCCAGAGCACGATTCAAGGGCTCCACCTTGCGGATGTTGCAGCAGAGGTCGGGGTTAGAGCGATACAGTTCTGGCCCGTATTGAGCTGCCTGCTCTTCCGGGGTAAGCAAGGGCTTGAAGATCTGCAGTTGCAAGTGGGGGTAGCGCGCCAACACCTGCTCCCGCAGTTGTAGGGTTTCCGGGAAGTGAAAATCGGTGTCCAGAAAAAAAGCGCGAACACGGGGGTTAATCGCCGTGAGCAGATCGATCAGCACTAGGTCTTCCGGGCCAAAGCTACAGGCCAGCACCAGCCCATCTCCAAATTCTTCAACCGCCCAGGTGAGCAGGTCGCTTGCCGACAAAGGCTCAAACCGTTCGCTCAGGGACGCCACTTGAGGTTGATACTGCTCCCGCAGCGCTTGAGCCGCCAGCTCCCAGCGGCTAGAAGGAGAAAGGCTTGCTGTCATAGGGGGAAGACACCGAACTCGACGATTTTTGCTTTTTTAATCTACACTAATTCGGTCAAGCTTTAGGGGTTTTGATTACCAGGCGGCAGCGGGCAGAGGGAGAGAGCGGGATCCCTTGGCCCGGAGAGGGATTTGTCCCCAGCGATCCCGTCGGATCCCCATCACCAAGCCGTGCCAGAGGGGGCTGGGATCCAATGCCGGCAACTTAACCCAGTGGTAGCGCAACACCCCTCGTCGTGGGTTCACCTCCAGCTCAAACACCCGCAGAGCCGAAACCGGCCCTACCAGAGGAGGTGCCGTCAGGTAGGGGATCCCATCGCGGACATACACCTTCGGCACATGCAGGTGGCCACTCAGCACCGCCACCACCCGTCCGTGACGGGCCAAGAGAGCGTGTAGCGCCGAGGCTGGTTCGCTGAGGAGCCGGTACTTGCGAAACAAAACCGCGTCCATTTGGGTGGGAGCAATGAAGGGCGGCTGATGGATCAGCAGGATCAGCCATTCTTCCGGCACCGTTTGCAGATGTTCGCCCAGCCAGTGCAGTTGGGAGGGGCGGAGCACGCCCTGAGGTAAAGGGAAGCGTCCTAAGCTGGCGTCGAGGGCAATCAAGCGGATCCCGGGCAGAGGGGAAAGGCTGTAATCGACGTAACCAGTGGGAGCCAGGGACAGGGGAAATTGGCTTTGGCACCAACGGATAAACTGATCTCGGTTAAAGCGTCCCTTTCTCCCTAGGGTGTCGATATCGTGGTTGCCCAGGCTGAGGTAATAGGGCACCCGCAGTTGGGCAACAATCTCCTGGAAAGATTGAAAGCTCTCCGGATCCGCTTGATCCACCAAATCCCCGGTAAACACCACGAAGTGCAGATCCGGCACCTGGTTGAGATGGGCAACGGCTGCTTCCAACTGGCGGCGAGGGGAATCGGACATCCACCAACAGCGGCACCCCGTCTCGGGCATCAGGTGGACATCTGAGACTTGAGCAAAGCAAATGCGTTGGGTTGCCATTGTTTAGGTACTTATTCACACCTCACGCCCGCATCATAGTCAATGAGGGGCCGGGGGGCTATGGGCTTCTCTTAACCTCAGCTGGGAGCCATCGGCAACTGGGGCACAGGTAGGGCTGTGAAAGGGGCGCGCAGACTGGTCAAATTGGTCTGAGAGGGTTTCCCAGGCTGTCACCCCCAACTTTTCTCCCAGCAGGATGGATTGAATGGATCGATGAGTAGTAAAGCGGTCTGTATCCTTTGCTCCATCCCATACTTCCCGGCTCTGGAAAACTGCCGGATACAGCGCTTCAACACCGACCACATCCCCTCAATCCGATTCAACTTTGGTGTATACACAGGCAAGGGAGATTGGGTTGCCAAAATCCGGTTTACCCCCTTGCCCATCAAGCTGTGGGATCCAACCGCATCAACACCTGCCCAAACTCCACCGATTGCCCATTGCTCACCAAAATCTCGGTCACCACGCCTGCCGCTTCGGCCTCGATCTCGTTCATCAGCTTCATGGCCTCGATGATGCACAGGGTTTGGCCCTTGTTCACCCGTTGGCCAACCCGCACAAAGTCAGGTTCACCTGGAGCTGGGGCGCTGTAGAAAGTGCCCACCATTGGTGACGTCACGTCTATCCAATGGCTGGGGGTGGATTTGGGAGCAGTGGGAGGAGGGGGCGCTTCTGCAGGAGCAGGAGGAGGCGCAGAGGAGACAATAACCGGACTGGCGGGGGTGGAGGAGAGCTCAGTCGGGATCCCTTTGCGCAAGGTGAGGCGAAAATCTTTGAACTCCAGAGTTAGCTCGGTAACATCGCTCTCTTGCAGAGCGGCCAGGAGAAGACGAATTTCCTGCCAATTGACAACATCCAAGGGAAGGTTCACTCCTGATGCATCACCTGTCCACAACAGAAATCCATAACCGAAAAGGAGAGGGAGAACTCACTCCCGGCCCAGATAGGTGTCGGTGCGGGTATCGACCCGAATCCGTTCTCCAACCTTGATGAACAAAGGCACCTGGATCTCAGCACCGGTCTCCAGCTTGGCCGGCTTGGTTCCCCCAGTGGCGGTATCTCCTTTCACCCCTGGATCTGTTTCCACCACTTCCAGAACAACGGTGTTGGGCAGCTCCACATCGATCACCTGCCCATTCCAGCGCAAGATTGACACTTGCATGTTTTCTTTCAGATATTTCACGGCGGAGCCAATTTGGGCGGCGGTAATTGGAGCCTGCTCATAGGTCTCCATGTCCATAAACACCAAGTTGTTCCCTTCCGCGTAGAGATACTGCATCTCGACTTTTTCGATGGTGGCTGCGGGCAGGGTTTCACCGGCGCGGAAGGTTTTCTCCACAACGTTGCCAGTCTGCATGTTTTTGAGCTTAGTGCGCACAAAGGCTGCCCCCTTGCCGGGTTTCACATGCTGGAACTCGATCACCTTGTAGGGAGCTCCGTCAACTTCTACAGAGACGCCAGGGCGCAAATCGTTGCTTGAGATCATGTCAGCAGAGGGATCCGTTGCTTAGACTTCCCAATCTTACCGTGACGATGGGGCACTCCGTTCGCGCTGGGGAGGCGGAGTCCGATTCAGCCCTCTGAGATCAATCGGGGGCTGGCGACCGTAGAGGGGCAGCACCTCCTGCCACTGAGGGCGCAATCCGGCCCGAAAATCGGCGCGGGCCAATTCTGCCAACGCCACCACGGGTGCAGGATCCACAAAATCGGCGGCATTCACGGATAGAGCTTGCGGCCACTGTCGGAGAGTTGCCTGCCAAGCCTCTTCCTCCCAAAGCTGATCGGCCACTTCTGCAGCGACACCCTCTTCTGTCACCCGATACACGCCGCCATACCGCTCTCCTCGTTTGGCGTCCATCTGCACCGCCACCGTCAAGGGCTGGGGCGGGGATCCCTGCCAGATCCACACATGGCGGGCTAGGACGGCCAAAGCCGAGTAGCCAAACACGGGAATGCCCAGTTGCTGGCCCAGCAGACGGGCCACGCTCACCCCCAAACGGCTGCCCGTAAAGCTGCCCGGCCCCAAAGCTACAGCGATCCCAGCTATCTGCGACCAAGCTTGACCGGCCAAGAAGACTTTCAAGCAGGGGTGCAACTGCGCTGCCATCTCCCGATCCAGCCACCAGCTCTGACTGCGGGTTTCTCCCAACCCTGGCTCCAACGGCAGCAGGGCCAGGCCCAAAACGGGCGTGGTGGTGTGGATCCCTAAAATCCAGCGGGCAAGCGACATGGCCTCTCTCAGGATCAAAAAAGGTGGTTGACGAAACTTAACGGATGTTTTAAGTTTAGGTTGTCAATCTTCGCGCTTCCTTAGGGAAGTTTGTCCTC
>NZ_JANSHW010000334.1:0-2021 GCF_047461815.1 Synechococcus sp. R6-10 | reverse complement strand
GGTTGGGGTTGACTTTTGGTTTGGTGCTGGCAGGGGCCTTTTTCGTTCGCTCGGTCTCTTTGTCGCGGCTGGTGGTGGGCTACGCCGGCTTGTTGGCTCTGCTGAGTTTGACTTTGGTACGGGTGGGGTTGCGGCTGGGCATGGGCTGGTTGTGCTCTAGGGGCTACGGTCGGCGGCAGGTCATCTGGGTGGGATCCTGGTCGGTGTTGGCGGAAGTGTTGGAGCGATTGCAGCGATCCCCGCAGTTGGGCTTCCAGGTAGTCGCCTGGGCAGGCGTGGGGCAAGGCTCTTGCGGGGAAGATCTCCCGTCCCAGGATGGGGATCCCCGGCCAGACTCATATCCAGTACTGAACACCGCCCGCCCTACCTCTGGCGGGGTTGAGTCTGCCGACAGGACTCTGTCCGGCTCATCCCGAGGAACCCTCTCCTGCTTGTGCAGTCAGCTTGAGCCTTCCTGGTCGGCTCTTGAGCGTCTGGATCTGGTCCATTTGATTGCCTATCTGCAAGCCCACCCAGAAGTGCAGGAGGTGTGGTTTGGGCAACCGGAGCTGGCAACTGCTCCTCTGTTGCTCAGTTTGCAAACATTGTCGGTGCAGGTGCGCTTGGTGCCGGATATCTTAAGTTTTTTAACGGTGAACTTCAGCCTGCAGTCTCTCGACGGGATCCCGCTGCTGACTCTGCGCCAGCCTCCCTTACGCTATGCCCACAACCGTTGCATCAAACGGGCCATCGACATTCTCGGCGCCTCTCTAGGGCTTGTGCTGCTGAGCCCCCTGTTGTTGGTGATTGCCCTGTTGGTAGCCTGCACTAGCCCTGGCCCCATCTTGTACTGGCAGGAGCGGGTGAGCTTGGATGGCCGCCGCTTTTGGATTGCCAAGTTTCGCACCATGCGAGTGGATGCTGAGGCAGCCGGCCAGCCGGGCTGGACGCGCCCCGGGGATCCGCGCCGAACCAAGATAGGAGCCTTTTTGCGCCGCACCAACCTGGACGAGCTGCCCCAACTGTGGAACGTCCTGAAAGGGGAAATGAGCCTAGTGGGCCCCCGCCCAGAGCGGCCCTACTTTGTCGAGCAGTTTAGCCAGGAGATCCCCAAGTATCCGGATCGGCATTTGGTAAAAAGTGGCCTCACCGGCTGGGCCCAGATCCACGGCCTGCGGGGAGATACCAGCATTGCCCGCCGCACCCAGTATGATCTCTACTATGTGCAAAACTGGTCGCTGTGGCTGGATCTGCGCATCTTGGCCATCACCTTCTGGCAAGGGATCCGCGGACAGCTGAGCGGGTATTAGAGGCTGCCCATGCTCTCTTCGCGCTCTCCCCAGTCTTCCGAGCTTGTCTACGAAGGCAAGGCCAAACGGGTTTACCGCACCGCCAATCCCCAAGTTTATCTTTGCCAGTACAAGGACGACGCCACCGCCTTCAACGCCCAAAAGCGGGGCTCTATTGCCGGCAAGGGAGAAGTTAATTGCACTGTCTCTAGCCGGGTGTTTGCCTACCTGGCCCAGCAGGGCATCCGCAACCACTTTTTGGCCCAGACCGGCCCCACCGAGATGCAGGTGCGTGCCCTGCACATCTTGCCTTTGGAAGTGGTGGTGCGCAACCGCACAGCGGGTAGCCTCTGCCGACGGCTGGGCCTGGAGCAGGGCCTTCCCATCGAGCCGCCGCTGGTGGAGTTCTATTACAAAAACGATGCCTTGGGGGATCCCCTGGTAACCCCCGACCACATCCGCCTATTGCAGCTGGCCACGCCGGAGCAGGTGGAGCGCCTCGGATCCCTGGCTTTGGCCATCAACAACCATCTGCAGGCTTTCTGGCGAAGCTGCCGCCTAGAGTTGGTGGACTTTAAGCTGGAGTTTGGCCTGGACGAGAAGGGAGAGATCCTGCTAGCCGACGAGATTAGCCCCGATACCTGCCGTCTTTGGGATCGGGGGGGATCTGAGCCGCGGGTGCTGGATAAAGATCTCTTTCGCTTTGATCTGGGGGATCCGGTGGCTGGCTATCAAGAGGTGTTGCAGCGGGTG
>NZ_JANSHW010000333.1:0-4340 GCF_047461815.1 Synechococcus sp. R6-10 | reverse complement strand
AGCTGGTGGTGGTGGGCGGATCCCTGGGAGGGGTGGCAGCGGCAGGCCATGCCATGCGAGGGGGGGTGCAGACCTGTCTCATCGAGCTCACCCCTTGGCTGGGGGGTCAGATTACCTCCCAGGGGGTATCGGCCATTGATGAATCGCTGCCGATGCGGCAGCGGGGCAATTTTTCCCGCCACTGGCTGGAGTTCAAGGCCTTGATCGAAAGCCAGCCGGTGCATCTGCCGGCCTGGACAGGGATCCCTCCGGGAACCCGCGTATCCGAGATCAACAGCTGCTGGGTGGGAGGGCTGTGTTTTCCGCCCCAGGCCGGGCTGCAGGCGGTGGAAACCTGGCTGCAACAGGCAGCCCAAAATGCCCCCAACAGCCGCTGGGCTACCCAAACGGCTTTTAAGGGGGCCACCTTCAGCGCCGATGGATCCCGGATTGAAAGCATTTACGCTGTGCAGCGGCAACCCCGGGATCCCAACTTTGTGCCGCCGGGACGGCTGTGGCGGGAGCTGGTGAGCTGGTACAGTTGGCAGGAAACGGAGGTGTTCGCCAAGCGAGTGCTGCGTCTACAAGCGCCGCCGGGCCGCCCATTCTTCGTGATCGATGCCACCGATACCGGCGAGCTGGTGGGCTGGGCCGGGATCCCCTATCGGCTGGGTTCGGAAGGGCGAGACGTGACCGGCGAGCCCAATGCTGCCCCCGCCAGCAACCCGGAGTGTACTCAAGCCTTTACCTTTCCCTTCGTGCTGGCCATCCACGACGATGGCGGGCGCTCCCGCGCCGAGCTGGTCCAGCTGCAGCCGGGCTATTCCCGCGCCGAACACCGCCGCGAGTTCGACATGGAGGGTTTCCCCACCTTCAGCGGCCAGAGCTTTTTCAATTACCGCCGCATCGTCAGCAAGGGCCGCCGGGATCCCTTCTACAGCACGCCTGTTCCAGGCGACCTGACGCTGGTGAACTGGAACCGCGGCAACGACTGGGGGATCATGAACCCGCCCCTGATCCTGACGGAAGAGCGGCTAGTGGCCTCAGGGCAGCGCCACAACTGGCTGGGGGGCCTGGATGTCTCGGCCATCAAAGATGGAGAAAACCACGCCCTGCTGTTTGCCGAGTGGCTGATGGAAACTCAATCCCGCTCTGGCTATCCCCTCTCCTTGGTGTTTGCCGAAGAGTCCTTGCTGGGCACCCGCTCCGGCCTCAGCCTCTACCCCTACATCCGGGAAGGTCGACGCATTCTGGGGCGATCTGCCTACGGCCAAGCGGAGTTCCTGATGTTGGAGCAGGATATTCGCGTCGGCACCGCCGGGGGGCGGGACTTCAGACCTACCGTGGTGGGGGTTACCCACTACGCCATCGATATCCACGGCTGTCGCTACCGCAACTGGGAGCCCTCTCTTTCGGCCAGCTCCGCGCCAGTCAACGAGTTTTCCGTCCGTCCCATTCTCATTCCCTTGGAAGCCCTGATCCCGCAGAAGGTGGATAACCTGCTCATCGGCGGCAAAGGGATCGCCGTCAGCCACATTGTCAACGCCGCCACCCGCGTGCATTACGGCGAATGGACCATCGGCTCGGCAGCAGGCCTGACCGTGGCTTGGCTGCACAGCCAGGATCCCAGCTTGATCCCAGCTCAGATCGTACCGCAAGGCAAAATAGCCGATTTACAGCGCTACCTGATCTCCCATGGGCAAAGACTGCAATGGTGAACCCAGAGGACACCGTCTCAGCGCGAACGACAGATCCCCACCCAATCGACCCAATTTTTCCGATATCGGGGCCCTAGCCCTCAGAGGGAAGTGAATCGGGATCCCTGCCTGCGCGGGCATCTTCGCTACTTTTGCCATAGCGCTGCTGCCGCCACCACACCAACAGGGGGCTGGCGATAAAAATGCTGGAATACACCCCCAAAGTAAAGCCAATGAGCAGGGCAATGGCAAACCCCTTCAAGGTAGCTCCCCCGAAAATGGCGATGGCAACTAGGGGCAGCATCGTCGTCAGGGTGGTGTTCAGGGAGCGGGCAAAGGTCTGGTTCAGAGATAGGTTTACCACCTCGGCCAGGCTGACCTTGCGGCTCACCAGACGCAGATTCTCGCGGATGCGGTCGTAGATGACCACGGTGTCGTTGACGGAAAAGCCGATGATGGTCAGCAGCGCCACCACAAACAGGCTGTCCGCCTCCATACCCACCGTCAGGCCCAAAAGGGCAAATAGCCCTATCGTCAACACTACATCGTGCAGCAGCGCCACAATGGCAAACACCGCGTAATCCCACTGGAAGCGCAGGGCCAGGTACAGCACGATGAGCCCGAAAGAGATGAGCACCGCCACGATGCCGGAACGCAAGAGCAAACGCCCCACCGTCGGGCCAACCGTCTCGACCAGATTGCGCTGGAAGGGGGCAACCTCCTGCCGCAGGGTGGCTTCCACGGCCAGCCGCTCTTGCTCAGTCAAGGGGGGCATGCGGATCAGGGCTTCCTGGCCCGTTTGCGTGTCCAGCTGGATGATGCTGGTGCCCAGGTTGTGTTCCTGCAGCGCCCGTCGCAGCTCCTCGGTGGTGACAGGCCGCTCAAAGCTCAGATCCAGCAAGGTGCCGCCGGAAAAATCCAACCCCAGCCGCAGGGGAGTTCCCAGAGAAGCCAGGGAAAAGGCCATGCTGACCAGCCCCACCAGCAGCACCGCCAAGGACAAGCTGAACCACAGCTTGCTCCGTCCAACAATGTCGAAGCGATAGTCGAGCAACCGAGAGGCGGGATCTACGGGGGATAGCTCTTGAGCCGTCATGATTGGGCCGCCTCCATCCGAACGCCGTAAAACTCAGGTTTGCGCAAGCTGGGGATCCCCATTGCCGCCAAGAGCAGGCTACGGGTGCAGGTGATGGCCGTAAAGAAGCTCACCAGAATGCCAATGCCCAGGGTTACCGCAAACCCTTTCACCAGTCCCATCCCCAGCCAGAAAAGCACGCCACAGACCAAAAGGGTAGTCACATTGCTGTCCAGGATGCTGCTGAAGGCGCGGTTAAACCCTTCCGAAATGGACTTGTAGATGGATTTGCCGGCCCGCAACTCTTCTTTGATGCGCTCGAAGATCAGCACATTGGCATCCACCGCCATGCCGATGCTGAGGATAAAGCCGGCGATCCCCGGCAGAGTCATGGTTACCCCCAGCAGTTGGAAGAGAGCAAAGGTACAGAGGGCGTAGATAAGCAGAGCAATGTCCGCAATCAGCCCTGGCAGGCGATAGTAGGCCACCATAAAGAGGAAAACCAGCACCAGGCCCCCGATCCCGGCATAGAGGCTGCGGCGCACGCTCACTTCCCCCAAAGTGGCCCCGACAGTGCGATTTTCAATCACCTGAATGGGAACCGGCAGCGCTCCTGCCCTGAGCTTGACCGCCAAGTCAGTGGCGGTTTCCACCGTAAAATTGCCCGTGATCACCGCCGTCCCGCCGGTGATGCCGGTGCGGGCAAACTCCGGCCCCACGATCGGGGCACTGATCAACACGTCGTCCAGAAAAATGCCCAATGGACGTTCTGTTCCGGCCAGATCTCGGGTGAGCTGAGTAAATTTTTCTGCCCCCTCCGGCTTGAACTCCAGCAGCACCTCCCAACTCTGGGATCCGCGGCGAGGGGCTTGGGGATAGGCATTGCGCAGCAGATCCCCGGTGAGGCCGACCCGCTCAAACAGAGTATCCGGATCCTCCCCCGCTGTTATCTCTCCCCGCTCGTTGCGGGGCAGCGCGCCGACGGGAACCAAGCCCTTGCGAAACTCCAGTTGGGCTGTATCTCCAAGGAGAGCAATGGCCCGATCCGGATCCGCCACCCCCGGCAACTGCACGAACAGGCGGTCTTGGCCGCTGATCTGCACCAGAGGCTCAGCCACCCCCAGCCCGTTGATCCGCTGCTGGATGACGGCCTCTACCCCCTGCATCACTTCGGGGGTGATTTCAGGCACCTCCTCGGTGGGCACAGCTTGTAGCGTGAGCTGGGTTCCTCCCTTGAGGTCAAGGCCAAGGCGAACCTCCCGGCTGAAGCCCAAGTAAACGAGGGCAACCACCACGGCCAAGATGAAGATCAGCCCTCGCAAAAAGGAGAGCCGACTGAGCCACGACGCTGAGGATCTAGCCATACTGCTGAGAAGGTGAGGAACACGGTCGCACTCGATCTGAGGCTCTTAGGATTTTGGCACTTTGTAAACTACCCGACCCTACACCGCCTTAGCAGTGTAGCGCGGGCTTTCAGTAGCCCTGAGCCTGTTATGCTCTACCAGAGAACAAAACAAGCCCGAACCTCTAGGCTGGTTTACGACAGCCCCCAAAAGCGCAATCACATTCGCACCATTCAAATCCGCATC
>NZ_JANSHW010000332.1:0-10479 GCF_047461815.1 Synechococcus sp. R6-10 | reverse complement strand
GTCGATGGAAGCGCGGACAGGGCTGCCCACAGTGAAGCTCCAAGTCACGCGGCGGGTCACCCCCTGGGTATTGGTGAACTCCAGCAGAACTTCCCGGCGCCCCGGCGGCAGGGGTTGGGCAGGGCGATAGGTGAAGAAATCGCGGGTAATCACCGACTGGGAAGTGACGTCTTGGCCATCCAGGAAAACCCTCACCGTTTCCGGACGCACGCTGACTCCATCTTGGCTGCGAAAAGAAGCCGAGATTGGCGAGGTGGGCTCAACATTGGTGGCCGCTTGAGCTGGGCTGGGATCCGTAATTTGCTGAGCCCTTGCAGGCAAGCTCGACAACCCCACAACCGCAGCACCGATCACCAAGGCCCGGGGAAACCAGGAATACAAGTTATCGCTCATGAGACCATCCAAGAAAAAGATAGAGTACAGACAGACTACACAGGCAACAAGCCCAGAGAAAGGCTAAACAGAGTCCGGCAGAACATCGGCCTCGATATCCTGTTCGAATCCTGTCACAGGGGATGGCCCCTGTCGATACGCCTAAACCTCTGATTGGCTCTCCAATAGACTCAATCCCAGCGTCAAAACCGGGCAAAGTCAACTGCCATCTACCGTGTGGGATCCCATGTCCATCCTGGCAAAGGCCAGAAGATGACTGTAGGTGAGGATGTAAGGGATCCCTTTGATCAACTAACTTGTGTCGTGACCGCCGATCGCCGATCGATTTATGTCAGTTTATTGATATCAATTCACAAAAATAGCCCCTGTCTCTTGCAGATCGAGGCAATGATCGCCGGAGACATCGTTGACCAGCCGCACCTCTACGGTGATCACATTCAAGGGATCCACGCTCACCTGGTAGCCCACAGGAGCCAACATCGGCGTGTTGATGGCCATGCAATTGGGGATCAACAGGTTGCTCAGGCGCAACGTTTCGCCTGCAGGCAGTTCCGAGACTTTCTGGCGGGGATCGGTAAAGCCGTATTCCAAAGGCAGACCGGTGCGATTGCGGATCACCAGCTCTGCCGGCAGGTCGGGGTTGAAGCGGGCCACTGGGCGATCAAAAACCAATTGATCGACACCCACCGGTAAGCGCGGCAACGGCACTGTCTGAAAGGTAGGCTGAGCGGCAACCCAGAGGGATCCCTGCAACAACCCTCCGCCAACCCAGCCGCCCAGCAGAGTCGCCAACGTCAAAACCATTCTTTTGCTCCGTTCTGCATAGCTCATGGCTTTCGCCTCAGGATGTGCTTCCAGACTGGTGGGAGTTGGATCCCTTGCCTGCTTGTATTGTTCCCAAAAACGGCTGGCCGGGCCAGATGGCTGCTGTTTTTTCCAGGGTATGCCCCAACCAGCTAAGATCCCGTGGGGGGGAAGTTAAGTTAGAGTTGGCAATGCAAAGGGAGGCATGGCCATGCCAGCAGAACCGAAAAAGTCGGAGAAAAACTTCTCGTGGAAGGGCAGTGCCGACGCGGGCCGGGCGCTGACGATTTTGGCTGCCGTGGGAGCCGCGGTGATTTTACTGGCGGGGTTCCTACAGTAGGCAAACAGTAGGCAAAGCTGTTTGTGTCTGCAGCCGGCACAAGCACCTCAGCACGGCGGCGGAAGCCAAAGTTTCTTCTTCAAGGCGATTTCAAGGCGATGGTGGCAGCCTGCTCGACTTCCAACTTGCCTTCAAGGATCATCCCCGCCATGGTTGAAGATGTCCTCAAGGCAAAGGTGTTGTCTGCGGGGCAGGAAGCCGCCCTCGACTGCGTTCTCCGCCATGGCTGCCCTACAGAAAGAAGCAGATCCGGATGCTTTGGAAGTCCTGCTGATTGGTTGATGCGAGGTTCGCTACGCCTGTCCGGGTCACGCCGCTGGGCAGCAGGCTCAACAGGGAAAAAAGCCCAGCAGAGAAGGGATCCCTGCTGAGCCCCTTGAAAGCGCCGAGGAAGGGGTAAAGTGCCCTCAGCCCAGCAGCCGGCGGGCAGTGTTGACCACGTTTTCCACCGTGAAGCCGAACTTCTCCATGCACACCGGGCCGGGGGCAGAGGCGCCAAAGCGATCGATGCCAATGGCCACCCCCTCAAACCCCAGGTACTTGTGCCAGCCGAAGGTGGAACCTGCCTCGACGGAGACGCGCTTGGTGACGTTGGGGGGCAGAACGGAATCGCGGTAGCTCTGGGGCTGGGCCTCAAACAGCTCCATGCAGGGCATAGAGACCACCCGCACCGCCCGGCCTTCCTGCTTTAGTTGGGCGGCAGCTTTCACTGCCAGCTCCAGTTCAGAGCCGGTGGCGATCAAGATCAGCTCTGGGTTGGGGGCATCCACCACCACATAGGCCCCTTTGGCTACGCCTTCAATGGAGGTGCCTTCCACCGGGTTGACCGCCTGCCGGGTGAACACCAGCACAGAAGGGGTGGTCTTGGCTTCTAGGGCCACCTGGTAAGATCCCACCGTTTCGCGGGCATCTGCCGGGCGCAGCACATAGAGGTTGGGGATAGCCCGTAGGGAAGCCAGTGTCTCAATGGGCTGGTGGGTGGGGCCATCTTCTCCCAAGGCGACGGAGTCGTGGGTCATGACGTGCAGCACCCGCACTCGCGAGAGGGCCGATAGGCGGATGGCAGGCCGCATGTAGTCTGTGAAGATCAAAAAGGTGGCGTCGTAAGGGATGAGGCCTCCATGAAGCGCCATGCCGTTGGCAATGGCTCCCATGCCGTGTTCCCGCACCCCAAAGCGGAAGTTACGCCCCTCGTAAGAGCCGGCCTGAAACTCTGGGATCCCCTTTAGATAAGTCATGTTGGAGTGGGCGAGATCTGCGGATCCCCCCAGCAGTTCCGGCACGGCCTTGGCCAAGGCATTCAGACAAAACTTGGAGAGGTTACGGGTAGACTCTCTGCCGGTTTCGGCAATGGGGGCCAGCGCTTCTTTCCAGCCCACCGGCAGCTCCCCGGCCATGATGCGCTTGAACTCGGCGGCCTCTTCGGGGTAAGCCTTCTCGTAGGCGGCGAAGCGCTCGTTCCACTCGGCCTCGGCCTTGGCCCCTTTTTCGATGGCCTGGCGGAAGTGGGCCAGCACCTCGTCGGGAATGTAAAACTCCGGCTCCAGCGGCCAGCCCAGGTTTTGTTTGGTGAGCTTCACCTCTTCCGGCCCCAGGGGTGCCCCATGGACGCTCTCGCTGCCGGCCTTGTTGGGGGATCCGTAGCCGATGGTGGTCTCGACAATAATCAAGGACGGCTTGTTGGTGACTTCCTTGGCTTTCTGGATGGCCTCGGCGATCCCTTTCAAGTCGTGGTTGCCATCCTCTACTTTTTGCACATGCCAGCCGTAGGCTTCATAGCGTTTGCCCACATCTTCCGTAAAGGCGATTTCCGTTCTGCCGTCGATGGAGATGTGGTTGCTGTCGTAAAGCATGATCAGCTTGCCCAGTTGCAGGTGGCCGGCCAGAGAAGCTGCTTCAGAAGCCACCCCTTCCATGTTGCAGCCATCGCCCAAGATCACGTAAGTGTAGTGATCCACAATGGTGTAACCGGGCTTGTTGAAGCGGGCGGCCAGATGGGCCTCGGCAATGGCCAACCCTACCGCATTGCCCACCCCTTGCCCCAGCGGGCCGGTGGTCACCTCCACCCCCGGAGTTTCAAAGTTTTCCGGGTGGCCGGGGGTTTTGGAGCCCCACTGGCGGAACTGCTTAATGTCCTCCAGGCTTACATCGAAGCCGGTTAGGTGCAGCAGCGCGTACTGCAGCATGCAGCCATGCCCCGCCGAGAGCACAAAGCGATCCCGATCCACCCACTTGGGGTTGCGGGGGTTGAACTTCATGAACTGCTGCCACAACACATAGGCCATGGGTGCTGCTCCCATCGGCAGGCCAGGGTGGCCGGAGTTGGCCTTCTGAACAGCATCCACCGCCAAAAAGCGAATCGTATTGATGGCAAGTTGTTCCAGAGAGGGAGGAGCAGCAACAACCATGTGGGATCCCTATCGCTCGACATTTGCTTTCCAGTATGCCGCGTTTTGGGTCTTGCTTCCGAGGCGCTAGGGATCAATTGGGCCGGGAAATTGGCTTTGTCCAAATTCCAACGGGGCCAAATGGCAGGCTAAGCTGAGTGATACCGTCGCTGCTGTTTTGTGTTGGAGCACTTCTTTGACCGTTGTTTCTTCTTCTCCTGGCGGCAAACCCTCCTGGCTGCGGGCCAAGGCCCCTCAACGGGTGGGATCCGTCAAACAACTGCTGCGGGACTTGGGCCTAAACACGGTTTGCGAAGAAGCTTCCTGTCCCAACTTGGGGGAGTGCTTCGCCAACGGCACCGCCACCTTTTTGATCATGGGCCCGGCCTGTACCCGCGCCTGCCCCTACTGTGATATCGACTTCACCAAACGCCCTCTGCCCCTGGATGCCACTGAACCCCTGCGGGTGGCAGAAGCAGTGGAACGCTTGGGATTGCGCCATGCGGTGATTACGTCGGTGAATCGGGACGACCTGCCCGATGGGGGAGCCAGCCAGTTTGTGGCCTGCATTGCGGAAATCCGCCGCCGCATGCCCCAGACCACCATCGAGGTCTTGATCCCAGACCTATGTGGTAACTGGCAGGCGCTGCAGCAGATCTTGGCCGCCCGACCGACGGTGCTCAACCACAATACCGAAACGGTGCCCCGCCTCTATCGCCGTGTACGCCCGCAAGGGAACTACGAGCGCTCCCTCAAACTGTTGGAGTTGGCACGGCAATGGGATCCCGGCCTGTACACCAAGTCGGGGGTGATGTTGGGTCTGGGAGAGACAGCCGAGGAGATCTTGCAGGTGATGCGGGATCTGCGCCGGGTGGGTTGTGACATCCTCACGCTCGGCCAATACCTGGCGCCCAGCCCCAAACACCTGCCGGTGGAGCGCTACGTTCCCCCCGAAGAGTTCGACCATTGGCGACGGGTGGGAGAGGAACTGGGCTTTTTGCAGGTGGTGTCTTCGCCCCTAACCCGCAGCTCCTACCATGCCGAGGCTGTGCAAGAGTTGATGCAGCGCTTTCCCAGGAGGAGCTCCTGAGCGCTGGGGCCTCGCCGGCTGCCCGACCTTGTGGGTTGCGCGAGAGAAGACCCCTACTCTGAGATTGGCTCAAGGCCGGGTTTCAGGGCGGCTACAACGTCAGGGATCCCACCTTGTGCTCTATGAGCTGCGCCAGATCTTGCAGGAAGGCCGCTGCATGGGCGCCGTAGATGACACGGTGATCGCAGGTGAGGTTCACCTGCATTTGGGAACGGATGGCAATGGCTTTTTCCGGCGTCGCCACCACCGTGGGGCGAGAAGCGCCGATGGCCAAAATGGATCCCTGGTTGGGGGGCAAAATGGCATCGAAGCGATCCACCCCGAACATGCCCAGGTTGGAGAGGGTAAAGGTGCCGCTATTGTACTCTTCCGGCTGCAGTTGCTTGCGCCGCGCCCGCTCCACCAGATCCTTCCAACGGCGGGAGATCTCGTACAGATCGAGCCGGTTGGCCTGCTTCAAGACAGGAGTGATCAGCCCGCCATCCTCCATGGCCACCGCCACCGCGATGTTGATATCGGCTTTGTAGTGGATCCCGCCTTCTGTGTAGCTGGCATTCAAAAGGGGATGCTTCTCCAGGGTCATGGCCACGGCTTTGACCAAGAGGGCCGTCAGGGTGACTCCTTTGGGCTTCACCTGTTGGTAGAGGTGATCCAGGCTATCGGTGGTGATGGTGTAGCCCACGTGGAACACCGGCACGCCCAGGCTGGCGTTCATATTGCGCACCACCGCCGCTTGTAAAGTGCTGAGGGGAACCGTTTCTCCCAAGGGGACAGCCACAGGAGTTGGGGACGTAGGGGCTGGGGCAGAGGGGGCAGCCACTGCAGGAGCGGAAAGGGCCGCAGCTCGCTCCACGTCTTCGGCTATGATGCGACCGTTGGGGCCGGAGCCGCGCACGGTGCGCAGATCGATCCCCAGGCTCTCCGCCAGTTTTTTCGCCCGTGGAGAAGCCACGATCCGCTGGGATCCCGATCCATTTTGGAGGGCAGGGGTGGGAGCAGGAGCAGGGCTGGCTGATGGAGCTGCGGGAGGGGGTGCCACAGGGGCAGCTCCGGCAGAGAGGGCCTTGGCTTTTTCCTGGGCCTGGGCCACTTCTGCCTCGCTTTCGGCAATCAGGGCAATGGGGGCGCCCACCGGGGCTGATTCCCCTGCCGGCACCAGGATGCTGGCCAGGATGCCGCTGTGGAAGGACTCCACGTCCATGTCCGCTTTGTCGGACTCCACCACCAGGATGTTTTCTCCTTTCTCCACGCGGTCGCCGGGGTTCTTAAGCCAGGTGACGATCTTGCCCGTTTCCATGGTGGAGCTGAGGGCCGGCATGGAGAGTTCGTGGATCATCGATGGGGATGGGAACACAGCAGAAGAGATTGTAACTCAGGAGACGGGATCCCCGCGCACGTCTCTGGGCCGGCTTTGGGCTCACCGGGTGCCAGCCGCTTCTGCTTCGGCCACCACCAGCAGGGTTTTCAACAGGGAATCGGGGTTGAGGCTGATGGAATCGATCCCCGCCTGCACCAGGAAGCGGGCGAAGTCGGGGTAGTCGCTGGGGGCCTGGCCACAGATGCCGATCTTGCGCCCGTGGCTTTTCACCGTCTGGATTACCTGGGCGATCATCCGCCTGACGGCCTCGTGGCGCTCGTCAAAAAGATGGGCCACCAGGGCTGAGTCGCGGTCTAACCCCAGGGTGAGCTGGGTGAGGTCGTTGGAGCCGATGGAGAAGCCGTCGAAGATCTGGCAGAACTCGTCGGCCAGGATGACGTTGCTGGGCAATTCGCACATCACGTACACCTGCAGGCCGTTTTCTCCCCGCACCAGGCCATGGCGGGCCATCTCCTCCAGCACCTTGTGCCCCTCTTCCGGCGTGCGGCAGAAGGGGATCATCAAGATGACGTTGGTCAGGCCCATCTCATCCCGCACCCGTTTCATGGCCCGACACTCCAGGGCAAAGCCCTCACGGTAGCGGGGATCCGTGTAGCGGGAGGCCCCCCGCCAGCCAATCATGGGGTTTTCCTCGTGGGGTTCGTAGCGGGATCCCCCCAACAGGTGGGCATATTCGTTGCTTTTGAAATCCGACAGCCGCACGATCACCGGCTTGGGATAGAAGGCGGCGGCGATGGTGCTCACCCCTTGGGCCAGCTTATCCACAAAGTATTCAGGCTTATCGGGATGTTGGGCGGTCAGCTCCGCCAGGCGAGGCTCCTCCTTCACCGCCTGCTCGTAGTTGAGCAAAGCCAGCGGGTGGACCTGAATGTGGTTGGCAATGATGAACTCCAGCCGCGCCAGCCCGACCCCATCGCAAGGGATCCCGCTGAGGCCGAAGGCTTTTTCGGGGTTGCCCACATTCATCATCAGCTGGGTGCGGGGACGGGGCAGCTCCTCCAGCGGGATCTCCGTCACCTCATAGGGCAACAGGCCCGGGTAGACCCGCCCTTCTTCTCCCTCGGCGCAGGAGACGGTGATGGGCTCGCCGGAACGGAGCACCTGCGTGGCGTTGCCGCAGCCAACAATGGCCGGGATCCCCAGCTCGCGAGCGATGATGGCCGCATGGCAAGTTCTGCCCCCCTGGTTGGTGACGATGGCGCTGGCCTTTTTCATGATTGGCTCCCAGTCGGGATCCGTTTTTTCGGTCACCAGCACCTCGCCGGCCTGAAACTGATCCGAGCGGCGCACATCCAAAATGACGCGGGCTGTGCCCTGGCCAATGGCCTCGCCTACGGCCCGTCCCCGCACCAGAGGCTCGGGCTGCGCCCCAGGCTGGGTGAAGCGATAGGTGGTTAGCTGGTTGGCCCCTTTTTGCGACTGCACCGTTTCGGGGCGGGCCTGGACGATAAACAGCTCGCCGGTGAGGCCATCTTTGGCCCACTCGATGTCCATGGGGGTGAAGCGGCCCCGCAGCGCCGAGTAGTGCTCTTCGATCAGGCAGGCCCACTGGGCCAATTTGAGGATTTCCTCATCCCTGAGGGCATATTGCTTGCGCAGGCTTTCGGGGACGGCCACGTTTTTGGTGGAACGGGATCCCCCCTCGTCGTAGACCAGCTTCAGGGCCTTGCTGCCCAGCTTGCGGGAGAGGATGGGGCGCAGTCCCTGCTTGAGGGTGGGTTTGAAGACCACGTACTCATCGGGGTTGACGATCCCTTGCACCACGTTTTCCCCCAGGCCGTAGGCGGCGGTGATCAGCACCGCATCTTTAAAGCCGGTTTCTGGGTCGATGGAGAACATCACCCCCGAGCAAGCCAGATCCGAGCGCACCATCTTCTGCACCCCCACCGAGAGGGCTACTTGAAAATGGTCAAAGCCCTTGATCTGGCGGTAGGAGATGGCCCGGTCGGTAAACAAGCTGGCAAAACAGTGGTGACAGGCATTGAGCACTGCCCGCACTCCACGCACGTTCAGGTAGGTCTCCTGCTGGCCGGCAAAGCTGGCATCCGGCAAGTCTTCTGCCGTGGCACTGGAGCGCACCGCCACATCGGTGTCGGGGCCGTAGCGCTCGCACAGCTTTTGGTAGGCTTCGGCGATGGCCTGCTCTAGCTGAGGGGGGAAGGGAGTTTGCAAGATCAAGGTGCGGGCAGCCTTGCCCCGCTCGCGCAAATTTTGGACATTCTCAATGTCTAAGTCTTTGAAAATCTCCTGCAACTTCTCCTCTAGGCCCGCAGAGGCGATGAACTGGCGATACGCATGGGCGGTGGTGGCAAATCCTGTCGGCACCTGGATCCCCTTTGAGGTGAGCTGCTGCAGCATTTCTCCCAAGGAGGCGTTTTTCCCGCCCACCTGGGCAACGTCCCGCAGCCCCACCTCCGTCAGGGGCAAGACCAAAGGCGGCTCTGAGCCAAGCTGGGGTTGAGAGGGTTGCTGAAGCTGGGATCCCCTGGTTGCTCCATCCGACATGCCTTACCTCCTTCTTAGATCCATTGAGCCAACGCCAATTGCTGGGGTGTGCTGTGTTGTCGGCTTGGGATCGCTCCCGGCTCTCCTATGCCAACACTCGGCCCAACTCATTCTTGGTGGGCCATAGCCTCACTCTAGTCAGGATTTTCTGCCCCTTAAAATTGCCCAGGGATCCCCCCAAGAAGGCTTAGAAGGCGATGAGACAAGGCAGATCCCCCCACCACCTGCCTGCGGAAGTTGCTGCAAATCTTCGACCTTTTTTACTCAGTGCAAAAGTAGCCGGGCTGCCACAATGGTCAAAGAAGGCAATTTGGGCAACAACGGCATGGAGGGCCACAAGGAGGCTGCAGCAGACATTCGCCAGATCAGGGTGACGGAAAAACAGCAGGGCTTGCGGCTGGATCGAGGATTGGCAGAGCAACTGCCGGAGCTGTCGCGGTCGCGCCTGCAGCAGCTTATCCGCCAGGGCCAGGTTTGGCTCAATGGGCAGCCCTGCCGGGATAAGGATCGCCCCCTGCAAGCTGGGGATGAAGTCGAGGTGCGGATCCCGCCAGCCACCCCGACTGCCCTGCAGCCGGAGCCGATCCCCTTGGACATTCTTTACGAAGATGACGATTTGCTTGTGATCAACAAGCCCCGCGGTTTGGTGGTGCACCCCGCCCCCGGCCACGCCAGTGGCACCCTGGTGCACGCCCTGCTGGCCCACTGCCCCCATCTTTCAGGCATCAACGGCGAGCTGCGTCCAGGTATTGTCCATCGCCTTGACAAAGACACCACTGGTGCCCTGGTGATTGCCAAACACGATCAGGCCCACCAGCACCTACAAGCCCAGATCCAGGCCAAAACCGCCCGGCGCATCTACTTGGGGGTGGTGTTTGGCCGGCCGGCCCAAAGCCAAGGCACCGTCTCTGCCCCCATTGGGAGGCACCCGGTGGATCGGCAGAAAATGGCCGTCCTGACCCCTGGCCAAGGGCGAGTGGCGGTAACCCACTGGCAAGTGTTGGAGCGGCTGGGCAACTACACCCTGATGCAGTTTGAGCTGGAGACCGGGCGCACCCATCAAATTCGGGTGCATGCTGCCCACATGCGCCTACCCATTGTCGGGGATCCCCTCTACACCCAGAGCAAAACCAGCCCTGTTAAGCTGGGCGGCCAAGCTCTCCATGCCTGGAAGCTCTCCTTTGTTCACCCGCGCACAGGCCAGCCGCTGCAGTTTACCGCTCCCCTGCCGGAGGAGTTTGAGCGGCTCTTGCGGCAGTTGCGCAGCCAGGCGGGCTAGGCAGCCTCTGGGGTTTCCCCCTTGCTTTGCCTGGTCATTGCAAACGGCTGTGGAACAGCTGGTTGGTTGATCCCCAGCTCCCCTCGCCCGCAAGGGGTGAGGGTCAGCGGCGAAGGGTCTTCATCCTGTTTGAAACGAGTATGCCCAGTTGTCCCCACACCCGTGGGGGTGAGCGGCAGAGCATGCCTCTAACCCCCAAAACCCTGAACTTTGCTGAATTTACTGAGCTTCAGGCGGTTTGGCAAAAGTCATTGAGAGGGATATAGTAGACCAAGTTTCCCCCTGATCCTTGAGTCCACCGCA
>NZ_JANSHW010000331.1:0-2990 GCF_047461815.1 Synechococcus sp. R6-10 | reverse complement strand
GGATCTCCCTGCTCTGCAAAAATCCTGATAGAGTGCGGAACAACTTTCCTCATCCGCAGATTTGCGGTTATGCCAGAAACCCCCCTCCTCCTTTGGGAGAAGTGAAGGCAGCCTATTCCGAAGTCAGTTGACGTTCCATCAGGCGGGTGAGGGCGGCGGTGGGGGTGGTCTGCCCTTGCAACAACAGATGCACTTCCTGGGTGATGGGCACCTGAATGCCGTGCTGGGCAGCGATCTCGACCACGACGGGAGCGGTGTAAACCCCTTCGGCGGTGCCCTCCATTTCGGCCAAAATCTGCGACAAAGGCTTGCCCTGGCCCAGCCCGTAGCCCACTCGGTAGTTGCGGCTCAAGCGGCTGTGGCAGGTGGCCAGCAGATCCCCCAACCCCGACAGGCCATTGAAGGTTTCTGCCCGTGCCCCCAGCTTAGATCCCACCCGGATCATCTCTGCCAGGCCGCGGGTAACCAGAGCCGCACGAGCATTGGCCCCCAGTTGCAAGCCATCACACACGCCAACAGCGATGGCGATAACATTTTTCAGGGTGCCGCCTAGCTCCACTCCCAGCGGATCGCTGCTGGTATAGAGGCGGAACCGCTCCGAGGAAAGGGCATACTGCACCTGCACAGCGGCCCAGGGATCCCGGCTGGCCACCACTGCCGCTGCCGGCAAGCCTTGGCGGATCTCCGCCGAAAGATTAGGCCCCGAAAGCACCACCAGGGGCTGCTCCGGGAAGGTGGCCCCCCAAATTTGGGTAGGGGTCAGAAGCTGCAGTGGATCCAACCCTTTGGTGGCCGAGACCAAAATTGCCTGCGGCGGGATCCCCACTTGGCGCACCGCTTCCACCACAGGGCGTACCCCCGCCATAGAGACGGCTGAGATGAGGATTTGGGATCCCTGGAGCACTTCTGCCAAATCCAGGCCCTTGCGGCGATTCCAAACCCGCACCCGGTGCCCTTGCCCCTGAGCCAGCATCGCCAGGGTACTTCCCCAAGCCCCGGCTCCCAAGATGGCAACGCTTTGCGGGGATGTTGGGCTTTGGCCTTCTGCGCTAGTGTTCATCTAATCTGTTCACCCGCAGACTTTCTCTTAAGCTTTCTTCGTAGGATGCCTCTCAAAAAGCCTGCGCCGGCAAAGGGAAGACCGGCGACAAAGGTTAGTATGGGTGGATACCAAATCATGGGTTAGCTCGAGAGCAGACGACATGGCAGAAGCAGGGATCCCCCGCCTTCCTCCTGAGGTAGCTGCCAAAATGGGAACCTGGCAGCACGGGTATGCCCTTACCAATGGCATTCAACTGCACTACGTCACCCAAGGGGAAGGGGAGCTGGCGATCTTGTTGCACGGTTTTCCGGAGTTTTGGTACTCCTGGCGGCATCAGATTCCGGTGTTGGCGCAGCGGTTTCGCGTGGTGGCACCCGACATGCGCGGCTACAACGATTCCGACAAACCGGATCACGGCTATGACCTGGATACCCTTACTGAGGATATTCGCGGCTTGCTGAGCCACTTTGGGGCTCAGAGGGCGGTGGTCGTAGCCCACGATTGGGGGGGAGCCATTGCCTGGCACTGGGCGCAATTTTTCCCTGAGGAGATTCGCAAGCTGGCCGTCCTCAATTCTCCCCATCCGGCCTGCTTTCGCCGGGAATTCTTGAGCAACTTGGATCAACTGCGCCGCAGTTGGTACCTGTTCTTTTTTCAATTGCCTTGGCTGCCAGAGTGGGTGCTGCAGTGGGATTTGGGAGATTGGGTGCGCCGCATTTTCCAGGAAACCTCGGTGCGCAAAAGCGCCTTCACCCGCCACGACCTCAAGCTCTACCAAGAGGCCCTCTCCAAACCCAAGGTTCTCACCTCTGCCCTCAACTACTACCGCCAGCTGTTTAACCTGCCCACTTTGCAGAACCTGTTTTTGCAGCCCATGCGGCAAATCCTCGCCCCTACCCTGCTGATTTGGGGAGAAGAAGACTTTGCCCTCAGCCGCGAGCTAACTGAGGGGATGGATCCCTTTTTCCCCAACGGCCTGCGCAAGGAGTACATCCCCGAATGCGGCCACTGGGCGCAACAGGAAGCTCCGCAAACGGTCAATCGGCTGCTGATGGAGTTTCTCTAGCGGGCCGGGCTTGGGATCCGCTCTTTACCATCTTCAAGGGTTGACCCTAGAATAATCCACTGAATTCTACGGGAGAACCGGCATGGCCCTGGAGTATCCATCCCATCTGCGCTATGTGGACACCCACGAGTACATCCATGTTGAGGATGATATTGCGGTGATTGGGATCACAGCTTATGCCGTCGATCAACTGGGGGATATCGTTTTCGTGGGCTTGCCCGAAGAAGGGACAGAGATTGAAAAAGGGGAAAGCTTTGGCTCGGTGGAATCGGTCAAAGCCGTCGAAGATCTCTATGCCCCTCTTTCTGGAGAGGTGGTAGCCGTGAATACAGCGGTGGTGGAGAGCCCCGAAAGCCTTGCCGACGATCCCTATGGCGATGGCTGGCTGATCAAGGTGCGCATTGCCAACCCCGAAGATCTCGAGGACACCATGAGCGCCGAAGCCTACGCCAGTTTGGTGGAGGGATCCTAAACTCCAGCAGTTGGCCCTGAACTACAGCAAAGTCTCTCGGTTACCCCCCTCAGCTTTGGCTTGGTAGAGGGCCTTGTCGGCAGCAGCCAGCAGACTTTGTGGGTCAGTTCCCTCTCCCAGCTCCAGCAGAGAGGCGATGCCCACACTGCAGCTTAGGGAGATGGTCTCCGCTTCCACCTGCACCGACAGGGACTGGACAGCCTGCCGCAAGCGTTCTGCCAGCCCTAGGATCTGCGAGTTCGGGATCCCGCGCACCAGCAGGGCAAACTCATCGCCCCCCAAGCGGGCCACCAGATCGTCTTGGCGAACGTGAGCTTGCAATCGCCGCGCCACCTGGATTAAGGTTTGATCCCCAGCCCAGTGCCCCCAGCGGTCGTTGATTTGCTTAAACCCATCCAAATCCAGATAGA
>NZ_JANSHW010000330.1:0-1240 GCF_047461815.1 Synechococcus sp. R6-10 | reverse complement strand
ATAACTTCCGCATTCCTCCCGACACTGACCCTACGGGTACAGTGCGGGGCTCCTGCGATTTCTAGCTGAGAAAAGCCCTATGGCCCTGTGCATGCAACGTTTTGGGTGTGGGCCACTGTCCTGGCCTAAATTTCAAGAGGGCAAGGATGCACGCTATAGAGGAACTTTCTAGCGGAGCTATTGCACCGGCTAGTGTCTCATTGCCATTTGAATTGACTATAAGTGCTGCTGCAAAACCAGGAACCAGAATCCTCGCCCGGCGAGCATGTTATGACTCTGAGCTGGAAGCTGTTTTCGAGTAAAACTCACGCATTTCTGTAAACCACTCCAATCGCGAGGGATCCCAGGTGTAGAACATGTGTCCGCCGCGATAATGACGTAGGGTGAGGTTGGCCTTCAACCGCGGATCCAACTTCATCAAATCCACCAGGTGATTCGAGGCAAAGTAGGGCGTGACCAGGTCGTAAAAGCCATGATGAATGCTCACCCGCATGTGGGGGTTGAGGGCCATGCTGCTGCGCAGCTCATCCATTGCGCCGATGAATCCTTGCTTCAACTCTCCTTTTGGGGTGAACCGCCAGGACTTGAACACCTCCAGGTTCAGCAGGTGATAGGTCAACTCCGTTTCTACTTGCAAGGTCTCCCGCAAGTGGCTGTTGATGGCCGCCGTGAACAGGCGATCGATCCCATCCAAGGTGGGATCGGATCCCTCGAAGGTAGGCCGATCCGGAAAGGGATCCACCGTGGTTACAGAAGCATCGTAGAGCCCCAGCACCAGTCGCTGCGACCGCAACAGCTCGCGGGCAAAACTGGCGATATCGATCCGCCCGCCTTTGTGGGCTACATATTCTGGAGATAGGCCGATCCCTGCCGCCATCTCCTGATACACCGCTTGCCGTTCTGCCTCTGGCATTGCCTCCCCCATGGCCAAGAGGGGCAGCAGACGTTGTCGGGCAAAGTGTTCTGCTTTGGGCAGCAGGATCTGCAAATCCTCCCCCCAGCCACACCGTCCATGATGGGCTGCTGTGGCCACATAGGAAGGGAAAAGGGCTGCCCAGGTGCTGAGGTTGTAATCGTTGGTCTCCAGCAACCCAAACTCAATCGCAGGCGAGATGAGAATGGCCCCCGACAGGCCCACGCCAAACTTGGATTGCAGCTCCTTGGCCAGCCGCGCCACCCGAAACCCACCGTAACTCTCGCCGGCAATGAAAATGGGGGAGAGCCAGCGTTTGTATCGGGA
>NZ_JANSHW010000329.1:0-3893 GCF_047461815.1 Synechococcus sp. R6-10 | reverse complement strand
AACAAACAGAATGCTATCGCTGCATAGTTGAACAGTGATGTTCAGCAGTGTTCAGCGTAAATGTATCAGACCAGTCCGCCGGCCACCCTCTACAACCCGTGCAGATTTGTCTTTGGCGTAGAAAAGATTCCACCTAGCCTGCCAGCCTCACTTTGTGGATGCTGTAGGAAATTTTCTTCCCTATGCATCATCAGTTCAATCTTCCAAAGGATCCAACTTGGGATCCAGACTCTTGGCCGTTAGACGCAGAGCCTCCGCCTGATCCATCACCCGTGGAGCTTGCACTGCCGTTTCAAGGCCCTGGCGATAGCTCTCCCACAGGGGCATTTCTGGGTAGGTCTGCTGCAACTCGCTGATCTGATCCAGAAGGGCCTCCAGCCAGCCGGCCGTGCTCCAGGTGAGCAGAAACTGGAAGGGGTTCCACAGGTTGAGCTGCCGCCCCAATTCATTTAGGCTCTCGTTGCGAATGGGCGGATCGAAGATGTCCGCCACCGTCATTAACTGGCGGGCCAGCAGGGGTCTGAGGATTTTCTCGGCAGCTTCCACCACAGCAGGGATGGCAGCTTGGATCCGGTCGGGTCTGGGAATGTTCCGCGCCTGGGGCAAGGCTTGCAGCACCAACTCCAGTCGCCGCCCTGCCTCTGCCGATTCCAAAGCCGATTCCAGGGTGGTGCCCACACTGAGAAACACTTCTCCCGTCAGCAGCCGCACTGCATCGATGACCAGGTGATACAAGGGAGGGATCACGAGCTTGATCCACTCACTCTGGAAAAACTCCCGCAGCCGCCGTGCCGCATAGTCCCCCACTTGGGTGGTCTGGATCCCCACTTGAGTGAGATTGAGATACCAGTCGGGAGGAGATCCCTTGGGATCCAGCCAACGGCGCAGCGTTTGCCATTCTTCTTCTGTGAGGGCAGTTCGTCCCTGTTTTAAGCCGGTTCGCCGCAGCTTGCCCTCGGCATTCAAGAGCTTGCGCAGCTCCGGTGTGCCCAGCAAGGACAAGGCACCTGCCGAACCCACACTGCCGATCTCGATGGCGATCAAGGCGGCCAACAAGGCGGCTGAGGCCTTTACTTGAATCTGGCCGCTTTTGTCCATCACCAAAGGCAGGCGGCTGTTGCCATAGGCACGGGCACTCATCGCCTCCAGAGCAGAGCGTTGGTCAGAGGTCAGCGTCTGAGCCCAAGAAGGGATCCCATCTGGATGGGCCGGTTCCTGCAAGCCGTGATACAGCAAGCTGGCCACCCAGGCGCGATCCGCAGCCTGCCGCAAAGAGCCAATGACCACTTCCCATTGGCAGGGGTTAAGCAGGGGCAAGAGCGCTTGCAGCTCTCGGTGGATGGGCTCTGGGGATCCTGCCGTTCTCGACTGTTCCAGAGCGCTTTGCAGCCGATCCCGCGCCTCTCGGCACAGCCCGCCCCACTCCAGTTGCAGGCGAGCCAGGGTCTGTTGCACCGTCTCTTCGGAGCGACGGGGTAGATCCTGCCAGCCCGCTTCCAGCTGCCGCCACAGCTCCTCCCAGTTCAGGCCCTCAGCAGCGCCATTGACGGCATCTGAGGCAACCTTTGCGCTGGGCGAGGCATTTTGGGGCTCGGAATGGAAAGCGGGATCCAGAGGTTCAGACATGGACAGAACCGGCCTCAAGGGGATTACCGGCATTATAGCTAGGGGTAAAACGCCAGCCGAGGCAAACCCAACGTTTCCGGCCATCCCATCATCAAGTTGAGACACTGCACTGCCTGCCCGGCTTGCCCTTTCATCAGGTTATCGATCACCGACAGGACAATAACGCGGTTGGTGCGGCTGTCCACCTCCACCCCGATCATGCAGGTGTTGGTGCCGGAGACCCATTTGGTTTGCGGGTAAACCCCCCGCGGCAGCACCTTCACCCAAGGAGATTGGCGATAGAAAGCATTGTAAATGGTGAGCAAATCTTCCCCCACAAAGCCGGGATCCCGCAGAGTGGCATACAAGGTGACGTGGATCCCCCGCACCATGGGCACCAGATGGGGCGTAAATTGCACGGTGATGGGGGTGTGGGTCAGGTCGGTGCAAGCTTGCTCGATCTCGGGCGTATGGCGGTGCTGGGCCACTCCATAGGCTGCCAGAGAGCCGTCCACTTCGGCAAACAGGGATCCCACCTTGGGGGTACGACCTGCCCCCGAAACGCCGGATTTGGCATCGAAAATGAGGCTGTCCAGCTCCACCAACCCCTGCCGCAGCAGAGGAGCAACCGCCAACAATGAGGCAGTGGGATAACAGCCGGGACAGCCCACCAGTTGGGCTTGGGCAATCGCCTCGCGATAAAGTTCCGGCAACCCATAGACCGCCTGCTCATTGGCCTGGCGATAGGCAGGGCTGGGCCAGTTGGGATCCGTCTGACCCATGCGGTACCAAGATTGGTAGGTGGCCAGGTTGCGAAAGCGGTAATCTGCCGACAAATCCAAGACTTTGCACCCCTTGGCCAGCAAAGGCGGAGCCAGCTCAGCAGCCAGCCCATTGGGGAGAGACAAAAACACCACATCGCTGTTGGCGGCAATGCGATCCACCTCTACCGGCTGAACGGTCAGATCCACGGCCTGGGCCAACTGGGGATAGAGATCCCCGTAGCGCTTGCCGGCACTGTCTTGCCCGGCCAGGTAGGTGATCTGCACGCCGGGATGCTCGCTCAGCAGCCGCACCAACTGTACCCCTCCGTAGCCGGAAGCGCCGACGATGCCAATGCGGACAGGCTCTGTGGGGTGGGGTGGGCGGGGCGCCATGTTGGCCATGGGGGGGCTGCCTGTGCAAGAGGGTTGCGTGATGGCTTGCCTTAAGTTCTACCGCATTTTTCTGCTGCATTTGACGCTGCATGGGTGCGGATCCCATCTTGTTCATTCGCGTTGGCGTTGCCTAGCAATCCAAGAGGATTTGTTATGCTGAGTTAACTTGAGCTGCTTGGGCCTTGGCAGCGGTTTCCATCCTTACCTTAAGTCTGTCTGTGTTCTGTGGAGCTTTCTAGCCGATCTACGGTCTATGCACTATGAGCGATTGATCAACATGGTCTTGCGGGCCTACGGCCAAAGCAGCCGCCATGGCCTGGATCAGGAAACTCTGACCCTCTACTCAGAAGGCCCCTACACCCTCTACAAGCTCACTTCCCATTTCGATCGCCGCTCCATTTTTGTGTTGGCCCAGAATCAGCGGGATATGTTTGTTTCTGGCGATGCGTTTAACAACAAGCTGATCCCAGGGGAATGGCAGGCGTGGCTGCACCAGAAAGCGCTGGGCATCGCTCCCGACACGGCACAAGCAGGTTAGCTGCAGACCAGCTCTGCCGGGGAAGGATCCCCAAGCCTACGCCCGGCCTGTTGAGATCCAGCCCATGCTGACAATGGCCGCCTACTTCCAGCTCAGAGGGTGGTGGGATCCACAGGTCGCTCCACCTGTCCAGAATCTACCCGCCACTGGCCAAAACCCCAGGCTGAACCTGTCGGGGCACCACCGAGAGACGATCCAGATCGGCACAGTAGGCCAGATCCTTATCGTTTTCCGGCCCCAGACCCAATAGCCGTTGCCCGTGGCTAGAGCGTCTCAACAAACCCAGCAGATCGTCCTGCCAAGTTTGGTAGAGGGCCAAGGCTGCCAAGGTCTCGTCGTTGCCCAACTGGTTCAAAGAGCAGCCCAGGCGATGCAAGATGGCTCCGGCACAGGCAGTATCTTCCAGCGAAAAGGCCCCTTCCCACCCGGATCCCACCAGCCACACCTCGGCAAAGGAGCCCCGTCTGAGAAAATCCACCACGGCTCCCAAGTTCACCAGGGCTGCTGTAATCACCACTGGGATCCCTTCCAGGCGCTGTAGGCTGCGCGTGCCGTTGGTGGTACTCAGGAAGATGCGCTTGTCCCGCACGCGG
>NZ_JANSHW010000328.1:0-2308 GCF_047461815.1 Synechococcus sp. R6-10 | reverse complement strand
CGACGCCCACACCGACACCAACTCCTCCTTCCGTTAACCTGCCTTTGACTGAAGGCTTTGATAACTGCAACCCTGCTCCAGCCGGCTGGCAGATTGTGGATGTGGACGGCGACACCAGTCGTTCCTGGCGTTGTGTCAACTCCCTTGCCGAGGCCAACGCTTTCAACGGTCAGCAACCGGGTAATGACTGGCTGATCACTCCTCCTCTGAACCTGGCTTCCGTCAGCAACCCAGTTCTGACCTTCCGCAATCGGAGTTCTTTTAGCGATAACGGCCTTCCTCCTTCGCAACAACTAAGCGTTCTTTACTCCACCAACTACAGCGGTGCAGGCACTCCAGCGGCAGTGAATGCAGCCACTTGGACTGCTCTGACGATTCCCACTCTCTCTACGGGCAGCTTCGTCGACTCCGGCCCGATTTCTCTGGCTGGGATCCAGCCTTCCAACCGTGTTTACATTGCCTTCCGCTATCGCTCTTCTGGTACAGCTTCCGGCTCGGCCACTCGCTGGCAGGTGGATAGTGTCAACATCTCCGGGAACTAGGTGTGGGATCCTAGTGCCAACCTGAGTCTGATTGGCAGTGGCTGGGAAAGTGGATCTGCTTCCTCAGCCGTAACGCTCTCCTATGTGGTCTTGGCCGGGATCCACCGTTGCTCAGCGGGTTTCGAGCAGAGGGATTGACTTTTGGAGCACGGACTAAAGGGAGAGGAGCCGGGGGTGGTTGCCTTTGGCGGCACGGAGCGCTTAAGACACTTCGGGAGAAAAATGGTTGAGGATCCGGGGGGATTGCAATGTCCTCGTCTCAATCGAAATGACCTCATTATGGGATCCCCACCTGGGCGCAGATTTGCCCCTGTCGGTCGAACAACGTCACCGCCAACAGCAGGGATCGACCGGCATACTTTTGCACATAGCCTGCGGCTCGCTCCAGGATTTGACGGGCCAACTCCTCCATCACGGGTGCTGCCCAGCCAAGGCCATCCAGATAGTGCACCGCTGCCTCTACTGTCCGCAACTCCAACACCTGCCGCGCCTGTTCTGCCGTTCCCCCACGCCGGATCAGGGCTGCCGCCAGAATTTCCAAGCGGGCATCGGCCACGTGGCTGGAAGTGGTGAAGATCCCCCCTGCCAGCTTGATCAGCTTGCCGTGGTAGCCGATCAAATGAATGGACTCCGCCCCCCGCAGCGCCGCTTCCACCAGCAACGGCCCTATCCAATTGGCTACTCGCAGGATCTGGTCTTCCGGGATCCCTTGCCGCAGCGCCACCTGCTGCCCATGGCTGCCCACGCAAAAGATCAAATGCTTGTGCCGCTCCAACTTTTGTTGCAGCTCTTGGCGGGCTTGCTCTAAGCTCTCAACACTTGAGGAAGGCTCCACCTCCGCCCGCGTTCCCAACAGGGCCAGCCCTTCCAGCACCCCAAAAGCGGCATTGGAGGTGCGCTCCGCCAGGAGCTTTCCTTCCGGCAAAATGATGCGCACCCGCAGGCGGCAGCCCTCTGGGATCCCGGGCAAAAGATTGATCTCAAACAAACGGCGGGCATAGGCATAAATGGCCGGGCTGCCATCGGTGCGTCGCCCCAGCCCTTCCCCGGCTTCCAAGATCAAGGGGGGATCCTCGGGATCCCTCTCCTCCAACCTCACCCAAGCCCAGACCGGTGTGTCGCGGGTGAGATCCAGGTGGGGGCCGGGATCCGAGCGGGTAATGGCCAGAGCTGTTGTCTTCTCCAAGGCAGCTACCTGCTCCACTGGGATCCGGATCCGAGCCTCAAGGGACCGGGGCTCAGCCTGCACCGCAACAACCAAGCGCCCCCCTTCCTTCTCCAAAGGGATCCCCAGAAGGTGGTGAAGAGCAGCTCTGGCCGAAGCAACGGCGAAAACCGGCAAGGTATAGCCCCGCGGTCGGGATCCCTGAACAGCATCCTGCATCTGCAGAGATTTTTGCTTGGGAAATGGGTAACCGGAAAACCAAAATCTCCGGAAAATGCACACCTCAATTGTGGCTTGTGAGAGAACCCAGGAGTTTCGGGGAACACCTCCCGGAAGCAATCGTTAAATGATCTGGGGGAAGAAGAGGGGATCCGAAATTTGCCTTTTTCAATGAAGGTAGTCGAAAACTGGGGCAGCTATGAGCGAAGCAGTGCAGCACTACCTTGAGCGTCTGGAGTCGCAAATACAGGAGCTAAAAGCTGCCATCGAGCGGATGCCCGAGCAGGTGGTGGCTGTTCTCCTGGCTACCCAGGAAGCCAAAAAAAACACCCCCGCCCCCTCCCGTTACAGCGTTCTAATCTCAGACTTGGTGGAAGATGGC
>NZ_JANSHW010000327.1:0-2259 GCF_047461815.1 Synechococcus sp. R6-10 | reverse complement strand
AAGCCTCTTTTGGTGCAATATCCTACCCTGCAGCAGGTTGTGCAGAGGCGACCGGATTACCCCGCGCAGCAAGTCTTGGCTTTGCTGACCTGTCTGGGCAACTTGTTGGAAGACTGGCAGTTGGAAACCATTGGCCAGGTGTGGCAACAGGTGGCCTATGACCCAGAAAGCCACCAGCCCGATGAAGAGGATATCCAGGCGGGAGAGCCGGTCTACGTTCGCTTTGTGGGCTATCGACTTAGGGATCAAGTTTTAGTTCGAGCCAAAGTCAGTCGCACTCTACCTTCCTTGGCAGCATGACGACGTTGGCTATTGATTTTGGCACTTCCAATACGGTGGTCTGTGCCTACCAAAACCAAAAACCCCTTGCAATCGATATACCAGGGATCACCCACCGCTACGACGGCAGCCCCCCTCTAATTCCCTCGGTTCTCTTTGTCGGCCAAAATCAGCAATTTTTGATTGGGGCACCTGCCCAGGCCAAACGGGATCCCAAGCGCCTATTCAAAGGCTTTAAGCGGGATCTCTCTCAACAATTCCAGCCGGCTCCAACCTATGTGGATGGACAGGCCTACACAGCCCAAGAGGCCACGCGGATCTTTCTGCAGCAGCTTCTTGCCAAACTCCAGGCAGAGGGCTGGCAGCCCGATAAGGTGATCTTGACCGTGCCGGTGGGAGCCTACGAGGGCTATTTGCACAACCTGCAAGAGGTGTTTGGCTCCCTAGGGATCCAACAGGTCGTGTTCCTCGACGAGTCCACCGCGGCTGCTTTGGGCTACGGGATCCAGGAGCCGGGATCCCTGATTTTGGTGATCGATTTGGGGGGCGGAACTCTCGACCTCTCTTTGGTCAAAATCTTGAAGCCAGAGCAGGGCACTGCTTACCGAGCTGAGGTCATTGCCAAAACTGACCGGGCCTATGGCTGTGGCGGCGTCGATATCGATATCTGGATTGCCGAATGGGTGCTGGAGCAGTTGGGCCGCAAGCGACAGCAGGTCCCGGCCAGCAGCTTCCAGGTTCTGTGCGAGGTTGCCGAGCGGCTCAAGATCCGCCTCTCCAGCCATTCTCAGGCCAGCGAGGCCTGGCTGGATGAAGACTCCTTTGAGACCCACACTTTAACGCTTCAGCGCGAGCAACTCCAGGAGCTGTTGGAAGAGCGCGGCCTGCTGACGCGGCTGAGAGAAGCCATCGATGAGGTCATCGAGAAAGCCCACAATAAAGGGATCTCTAAACGAGATATCCACCAGGTGGTGTTGGTGGGTGGCACCAGCCTCATCCCAGGAGTGCAGCATCAGGTCATTAGCCTCTTTGGCCGCGACAAGGTCAAGTACCACAAGCCGTTTGAGGCAGTGGCCCACGGCGCTCTGGCCTTCACCCAGTTTGCCCGCCTTCAAGATCATCTCCGCCATACCTATGCCCTGCGGCTCTGGAATCCCTATTTGCAGGCGCCCGACTTTTTCCCTCTCTTTAAGAGCGGCACGGCTTATCCTGCCACGGTGGAACTGCCTCCCTTGCAGGCCAACGCCAATGGGCAAAGCCACATCAACCTGGTGGTTGGTGAGATGGCCGAGGAAGGGGCAACTGAGGTTGTTTACGATCCCGACGGTCGGATGCAGATCCGCAACAGCACCGCAGCTTCTAGCTTTCGTCCCCTTGGGATCCACAACCAGCTTTCCATTCCCCTCAAGCCGCTAGGGCGGGTGGGAGTGGATCGTTTGCAGGTCACCTTTGCCGTCGATGCCGGGCGAACTTTGCGGGTAACGGTAGTAGATTTGCAAACTCAAAAGACCCTTATGCAGCAGCAGGTGGTTGGAAGGTTAACTTGAGGTTAGGGATGGAGGTTAGGGATGGCGGAAAACTTTGATCCTGTTCTGGGTGGACAGCAACCAGCCGGATCCGATCCGGTCATGGGAGGCTTGGTGGGCATTGAGCAAGCCCTGGGCAGTCCGAATCCCAAGGTGAGAATCCAAGCAATCAAGGGTGCTCTGAGGTACGGATCCAGAGGGGCCGAGCTTGTTATCCAAGCCCTGCGAAATGATCCCAACTGGGAAGTGCAGTTTGCGGCTTGGGAGACGCTGCTGGAATCGAAGGATCCGCAGCAGGTGCAGGTGGCAAAGTCCCATCGACTTCCCCTCCGACAGGTTGGAGATGTCCAAGCAAGGTATGAAGCGGGAGAGCGGGATTTCCGCTGGGCCGACCTGAGCCAGGCCAACCTGAGCTGGGCCGACCTGAGCCAGGCCAACCTGAGCCAGGCCAACC
>NZ_JANSHW010000326.1:0-1643 GCF_047461815.1 Synechococcus sp. R6-10 | reverse complement strand
CGCTACCCCCTGGTCTATATCTAGGTCGATGAAGCGCAGTCGCGGCTGATCAAATTCTCCGGGCAAAGCCCCCCATCCGGGACGGATGGCATTGAAACCGATGGGCAAGCGGGGGGTGATCGCTTGCAAGCGCACTTCCAGCACATCTCCAGGTTCAGCTCCCTCAACGTAGATCGGCCCGGTCAACAGATGGGGGCCCGGCCCCACTCGGCGCTCGGCAGGCAAGGTTTGGCAAATTTCGAGGAATTCGGGCGTGAAGAAACGGTCCGGCGCTTTGCCGTAGTGGGCGAACCCCGAGTAGGTTTCCACCTGCACCACATCGCCCGATTGCACATACAAGGCCGGGGGCAGTTGGGAAGAAAAGCCGCCCAAGTGGACGGTATGGGGAGTGGCTTTGAGGGTGTGAACGGGCACGGCCAGGGATCCCTTGCAAAAGACCCATTCAATCTAAAGAAAAATCCCCTCCAATCCTGAATTAGACTGTTCCTCAAGCCGGTATCTCTGGCTACTGTTTGCCCAGGGGTGGCGTGGCGACAATGTTTCCCACATTTGCTATCTTGAAGGTCTGTGGGCAGGGATCCCCGGTTGCAGGGCTTGGCCTGGAACTTGTGCCCCGGGTGTGGAGGATAACTGCAATTTTCTCGGAGACTTGCATACTGGGTTAGATGGTTTTATCAGCGCTGTCAACTGTGATCACGAGTGTCATCTCCAGTACTTCCACCGTCCGGGATCCCGACTGGGATGTAGAAGTGGCGGGCCTCTACAAGCGTTTTGGCGATTTTGTGGCCCTCAATGGCATTGAGCTGAACATTCGGCGGGGGGAGTTTTTCGGCCTGCTGGGCCCTTCCGGCTGCGGCAAGACCACCCTGCTGCGCATCCTGGCCGGCCTGGAGATGGCCGATGCTGGGGAAGTGGTGATTCGAGGTCGCCCGGTGGGCCACTTGCCCGCCCACAAGCGCAATGTCAACACCGTGTTCCAGAGCTATGCCCTTTTCCCTTTTATGACGGTGGAGGACAACATCGCCTTCGGCCTGCGCATGCGGGGTGTGCGGGGAGAAGCTCTGCGCAAGCGGGTAGCGGCTGCTATGGAATTGGTGGAGATTGCAGCTCTGGCCAAGCGGAAGCCCCATGAGCTGTCGGGGGGACAGCAGCAGCGGGTGGCCTTGGCTCGGGCTTTGGTGAACGAGCCGGAAGTGCTCTTGTTGGATGAGCCGCTGTCGGCGTTGGATGCCAAGTTGCGCAAGCAGCTTCAGGTGCAGTTGTGCGAGTTGCAGCGCCGCCTGGGCATGACCTTTATTTTCGTTACCCACGACCAAGAAGAGGCTTTGGTGACCAGCGACCGGGTGGCGGTGATGCGGGCGGGGCGCATTGAGCAAGTGGGCCTTATCGATGAGGTGTACGAGCGCCCGGCGACGGCCTTCGTAGCCGACTTTTTAGGGGCCAGCAACCTGATCGAGGGGATCGCCTGTGGGACGGACTGTGTGGATACGCCCTTGGGAAAGCTGAAGGTCTTGGGGATCCCGGCCAGCTCGGAACCGGTGCAATTGGCTATTCGCCCGGAAAAGATCCAGCTCTCTCGCAGCGGCTGGGATCTGCTGCCCAACCAGGTGCCGGTGCGGGTGGAAAACCTCATCTACACTGGG
>NZ_JANSHW010000325.1:0-5122 GCF_047461815.1 Synechococcus sp. R6-10 | reverse complement strand
AAGGACTCCGTCCCGCTAACGCGAAAGGACTCCGTCCCGCTAACGCGAAAGGACTCCGTCCCGCTAACGCGATCGGGCTGGGCTTGACCCTCTGGCAGGGATCCTTCGAGGGCGTGAACACGGAATGGCTACGCTGGTGTGATCGGGAGGGGCAGGTTTTGCCCACCGGCGAAGAAAAGGCTGCTCTGGAACAACAGCGCGCTGAGGCAGAACGCCAACGGGCTGAAGCCCTTCTGGAGCTGCTGCGTTCCCACGGCAAAGGACTCCGTCCCGCTAACGCGATCGCACCGCCGGCAGCCTGAAAAATCCCGTCCCTAACGGGGCTTCCATTGTCCATTGCCTATCCACCGCCATGTCTACCCTCCCCAGCAGCAGCGAAGCCGCCCAACGGGCCGCCCGCCTGGAAAAAGCCCAACACCTGCGGGAACAAGGGATCCCGCCTTACGCCTATTCTTTCCCTGTTACCCACTTGGCTGCCGAGCTGCAGGAGCAATTTGCCGACCTAGAGCCCGGCGGCGAGCGGGAGGATGTGCAGGTGGCGGTGGCCGGGCGGATCCGGGCGCGGCGGGTCATGGGCAAGCTGGCCTTCTTTACCCTGCAGGATCGCTCTGGCACCATTCAGCTTTATCTAGACAAGAAACGGCTGACGGAGCAGATGGGGGAGCTGGCCTTCAAGAACCTGGACAAGCTCCTCGACGTTGGCGATTGGCTGGGGGCCAAGGGCTGCCTCAAGCGCACCGAAAAAGGGGAATTGTCGGTGCGGGTGGACGAGTACCAGGTGCTAACCAAGGCGCTGTTGCCGCTGCCGGACAAGTGGCACGGCCTGCGGGATGTGGAGAAACGCTACCGCCAGCGCTACGTCGATCTCATCGTCAACCCTGAGGTCAAGCAGACCTTGCTCGACCGCGCCCAGATCATCCGCTCCCTGCGGCAGACTCTGGAAGAGCGAGGTTTTGTGGAAATTGAGACGCCCGTGTTGCAGGTGATCCCCGGCGGGGCGGAGGCGCGACCCTTCATCACCCACCACAACGCTCTGGATCTGGATCTCTACCTGCGCATTGCCACCGAGCTGCACCTGAAGCGGCTGGTGGTGGGCGGGATCGAGCGAGTCTATGAAATTGGGCGGGTCTTTCGCAACGAAGGCATCTCCACCCGCCACAACCCGGAGTTCACCTCTCTAGAGGCCTATCAAGCCTTCGCCGACTACCACACCATGATGGAGCTGACGGAAACCCTGGTCTGCAACGCCGCCCTGGCGGTGCAGGGATCCCTGCAGCTCACCTACCAAGGGGAAGCCATCGACCTCACCCCTCCCTGGCGACGGGTGACGATGCAGGAGCTGGTGGAGGAGGCCACTGGCATTTTCATCGATGTGGAAAAGGGATGCCCTGAAGAGCTCTTGCCGGCCTTGGCCGCCCAAGGGATCCCCGATCTCTCCCCCCAGGACTCCCCCGGCCAGTTGCTGGTCAAAGCCTTTGAGCACTGCTGCGAGAGCCGCCTGCGCCAGCCCACCTTTGTTCTGGACTACCCCCTGGATGTGTGTCCCCTCACCAAGCCCCACCGCAGCAAACCGGGGTTGGCCGAGCGCTTCGAGCTGTTCATCGTTGGGCGGGAGACGGCCAACGCCTACTCCGAGCTCACCGATCCGGTGGATCAGCGGCAGCGGCTGGAGGCCCAGGCAGCCCTGAAGGCAGCCGGAGATGAGGAGGCCCACTTTCTGGATGAAGACTTCCTCACGGCCTTGGAATATGGCCTGCCCCCCACCGGCGGCCTGGGCGTGGGGATCGACCGCTTGGTGATGCTGCTGTGCGACGCTCCCAGCATTCGCGATGTCATTGCCTTTCCGCTGCTGCGGCCCGAGACGGGAGAAGTGGCGGAGGAGGCTTGAGCCGATCCCTCTAACTGTCCATTCAAATCCCATCGATTTCTAAGAGAGGTTGGAGGTGGCCGCGGCGACGGCGCGGAGCCTTTGGGAAGTGTCTCAACCTATTTTGAAATAACTAGCGATAACGTCTTCCAAAAGCCGACCTTCGTACCCTTGCATCTGGAGGGCAGCCTGGAAATCCTGGCAGGCTCTCTGCCAATCCCCAAGGGCAGTCCGGGCCAGGGCGCGGTTGAGGTGGGCCTTGAGGTGGCAGGGATCCCTATCGCTCGCGTCAGCAGTGCAGAGTGTTATGGCTTGGTCGTAGTCGCGGATGGCCGCCGAAAAATCCCCCTGTTGGGCGTAGGCCCAGCCGCGGTTGTTCAAAACCCAGACCCGCTCCTGGGGATCCAGCTCCAGTTGCAGCAGTCGGGTGTAGTCTTCTATCGCTTTGTCCGTCTGTCCCTCGCCATCCCACAGGAGAGCTCGGTGGAGCAAAGCAGAGTGCTCCTGGGGGTTCAAGGCCAGGGCCTGCGTGTAGTCGGCAATGGCCAGCTCAGGGCAATTGGCCTGCCGGTGTAGATCCCCCCGTTGACGGTAGGCCAGGGCAGCATCGGCCACCCCCCAGTTCTGGTCGAGGCTCAGAGCTTGGTTGAGATCCGCCAATGCCGCCTCTTGATCCCCCAAAGCCAGATGCACCCTTGCCCGCAAAGCAAAAGCCTGAGAAGCCTGCGGTTGCTGCTGGATCAGCGCCGTGAAATCGGCCAACGCCCCAGCCAGATCCCCCCTCTCTTGGCGACACAAGCCCCGATACAACAGGGCTTCGGTGACCAGCACTTCTGGATCCCCTGGGCTGGCCAGCTCCAAGACCCGATCCCAATCGGCTATTGCCCCCTCCAGGTTGTGGCGCAGGCGGCGGACTTGGGCCCGCTTCAGGTGGGCCTCCAGATAGAGCTGCCGGGACTGTTCCCCGTCTTGGGCCTCTTCCTGGATGACTTGGTCGAAGTCGGATTCAGCCTGCTCCAAGGCTACGCCCGCTGCAGGAACGGTGCCGCGCACCGCCAACGTCAACAACAGAGAGCCGCGGGCCAAGCGGGCCATCCTGTGTTGGGGATCCCGCTGCAGCAGACGGTTTAGATCTTGCAAGGCCGCTTCGGTCTGACCCAACTGCTGCAGGGCCTGTGCGCGGTGCCACAGCGCTTCCCTGTGGTCAGGATCCTGCTGCAAAACCCGGCTGAGATCCTGAATGGCGGAATCCCAGTTGCCCACCTGTCCATGGGCCATGCCCCGTCGCAGCCAAGCCGTCCAGTCCTGGGGATCCTGCCGCAACACCTCGTCGTAGTCGGCAATTGCTTCTTGCCACCGGCCTAGCCGTCGGCACAACTCAGCTCGCTCTTGGCGCAGATCCCGCCGTTCCGGCTGCAAGCGCACCGCCTCGTTCAACTGCTCTAAGGCCGCCTGCAGATCCCCTGCCTGGATTTGGGCCCGCGCCAGATCTCGGCGGATATCCGCCTGGGCCACTGCCGCCCCCAGGGCCAAAGCCTGGTGGTAATCCTGGATGGCCCCCGGCCCATCTCCCAGAGCAGCCCGCACTTGGCCGCGATGGAAATAAGCCAAGCCCGACTGAGGATCCCCTTGCAGAGCTTGGTCGAAATCGGCCAACGCCCCCTGCCAATCCCCCAGCCGTTGCCGTGCCATGCCACGGCATAGATGGGCATTCAACAGCAGCTCCGGCCCGCGTGGGATCCCAGGCCTCGCCGCCCACTGCAACACCTGCGAGAAGTCCTCACAGGCTGCCGGCCAATCTTCCCGCTCAGCATGGAGTTGGCCGCGGTTGAAGTAGAGCTGAGGGTTCTGCGGATCCCGCTCCAGGGCAGCTGTATAATCCTGCAGAGCCGCCAGGGGATCCCCCAGCAGCCAATGGATTCGCCCGCGGCTGCTGTAGGCACTGGCATCTTGGGGATCCAAAGCAATGGCCTGGCTCAAGTCGGACAAAGCCGCTTTGATGTTGCCCAAGTCCAGGTGGGCAATGCCCCGGTTGAGGTAGGCTTTGGCCATCTGGGGATCCAGCTCCAGGGCGCGGTTGAAGTCTGCCAGAGCGCCGCCGGGATCCCCCAGCCCCTGGCGAGCCAAGCCCCGGCAGAGATAGGCCCGCGACAGGTTGGGATCCAGACGGAGAGCCTGTTCACAATCGGCCAGCGCCGGCTCCAGGGTGTTGCTGCTCAGGTAGGCCATGGCCCGCTGCAAGTAGAGATCCGCCTGGGCTGCCGCCTCTGCCTCAGGTAGCTCAGTGGCCTCAGCAGACCGTAGGGATAGGGCCTGAGAAAAATCTTCAACGGCCCCTTGGGGATCCCCCAACGCTTGCCGGGCCAGGCCCCGGTGGTAATAGGCTTTGCCGTGGCGAGGATCCAACTGCAGCGCTTGGGTGTAGTCCTCGACGGCCCCTTGCAAATCTGACAACTGGACCCGCGCCACTCCCCGGTTGAAGTAGGCTTCCCCGTCCTGAGGGTCCCGCTTGATCACCTCGGAAAAATCGGCTGCTGCCCCCTGCGCATCTCCCAGATGGCCGCGCACCACGCCGCGGTTGAAATAGGCCCGCACATCTTCCGGGTTGAGCTCAATGGCCCGCGAATAGTCTTCGATGGCCTGCTGCTGCTGATTGAGTTGCCGGTAAGCATTGCCACGGTTGTAGTAGGCCACCGCCCATTGTGGGTTGAGGCCGAGAGCCTGGGTGTAGTCGGCAACAGCTCCCTCGTAGTCCTCCAGCCGGTAGCGGGCAATGCCGCGGTTGAAATAGGCGCGGGCGTCCCCTGCCAGTTGAATAACTTGGGTGTAATCTGCGATGGCCCCTGCCAAGTCCCCACTTTTGTAGCGGGCGCTGCCCCGCTGGCTGTAGGCACGGCTGTTTTGGGGATCCAATTGAATGGCCAACGTACAGTCGGCAATCGCCCCCTGGAAATCCCCTTGGCGAGCTTTCTCCTGTGCGCGGGCCAACAGGCGCGTCACCAAAACCTGATCCACCGAAACATCGCCGAGCGTCGCCTCTTGGGGAAAAGGCAACAGGGGCCGCAGCGCCTCCAACACTTCAGCAGCGGACTGGAAGCGCTCTTGCCAGTGGGGGCAGATCAGGCGATCCAAAATCTCGGCCAGCTCCTCGCTGACCTGAACCAAATCCCGCCAGAGCAGTTGGCCGGTGCGGGGATCATCCCGGATCTTATGGGGAGGACGACCGGTGAGGGCTTGGATGGCCAGCACCCCTAC
>NZ_JANSHW010000324.1:0-563 GCF_047461815.1 Synechococcus sp. R6-10 | reverse complement strand
GCAGCATCCCCGCCACCCCCACCAAATGAGGAATCGGCAGCGTCAACTGGCCAAGCCAGATGGCCCACCCCCCCACCCCCCGCAACAGCAGCGCCAGCCCCAGACCCAAAAGCAGCGCCAACCCCGTTGCCAACAGAGCGATTCTGAGGCTGAGCAACAGGGATCCCCCGACTTCCGCATCCCGCAGCAGCTCCCCATACCCCTGCAGGGTAAACCCCCTCTCGCCCAGGCCGTAGAGGCCCACACTCTGGGCCAGAGCCAGCAGCAGCCCCCCGCCGTAGAGCAGGCCCACCAACCCCAACGCCGGCAAAAGCGGCCCATACTGCCGGATCCCCTTAAGCCCCACCGGCCCAGATCCCCGTCCATTTAAGCTATTCATTGAGCCAGTCCCAAGAGTTGCCTCACGAGAGAATTCAAGATGGGAGCGGATCCCTCGACGATCAAGCGATCAAGACTGCCTAGTGCTCCACACCGCCAACGCGACCAACCATTGCGATCTTCACATCCCATGGAGAGAACCCTAGACCAGATTAACCAACGCATTGCCAAAGGCCAGGTGCGGG
>NZ_JANSHW010000323.1:0-5881 GCF_047461815.1 Synechococcus sp. R6-10 | reverse complement strand
AGTGTGGGCACTGTGGATGGGAAGGGGATGCGGACTGGAATGGGGCCAACATGATTGCCAAACTTGGGGCTGCTGTAAACCAGCCTAGAGGTCCGTGGTTGGCTTGCCAACTACAGGGCTACCGAAAGCCTGCACTCTTTCGCTTTAGCGGTGCGGAGCGCTCTGCGTCAGCATGAGTGCGGGTAGTTTACTAGAGGCGCTGGATGGCAATAGGAACTTAGGGAGTGGCAATGGTGCAGGTCGCGGTGTTGGCAGAACAGGCACAAAGCTGTGCCCAGCGGCTGGGGATCCCTCAGTTTGATCTCTACGGGGCTCAAGTGGACGAAACCAGCGTGCAGGTAGATCATGGAGAACCTCGCCAAGTCAAGGCTTCCCATCGCTGCAGCGTGACGGTGCGGGCCTGGAACGACCAGGGTCAGGTGGGGGTGACCTCCACCACCGATGTGGATGAGGCGGGGCTAGAACTGGCCCTGCAAACGGCCTTTGAAGCCAGCCGTTTTGGCCTGCGGGAACATGCCCCTCAATTCAGCCCAGAAGCCACTCTGCCTATTGCTCAGCCTTGTAACGACAAAGGGCCGTTGGCTTTGGCCGGCGACTTGTTGGAACAGTTGGTGGCTGCTGAAAAGGCACTGCTGGGATCCCATCCCGCCATTCAGGGGGTGCCCTACAACGGCCTAGCGCAGCGGCAGATCAACCGCTTCTACCTCAACAGCCACCAAGCCCTGCGACAAGAGGAGCATACCCTCGCTTCGGTTTTTCTCTACAGCAAGGCAGAGCAAGAGGGCCGCAAACCCCGCAGTGCCGGAGCCATGCGAGTGGCCCGCAGCCTGGATGAGTTGGATATCCAGGGTTGTGTGCAGGAAGCTGCTGAGAAATTGATGAGCCATCTGGAGTACGAGCGGATCCCTTCTGGAAAATACACAGTGGTCTTTTCAGGAGAAGCCTTTTTGAGTTTGTTGGGCGCCTTCTCCAATGTGTTCAATGCCCAAAACATTTTGGACAACCAAAGCCTGTCCACCCCAGAATCCCTGGGCAAGACCATTGCCTCGCCTCTCCTATCGGTGTGTGATGATGCTCTACACCCGACCAATGTGGGAGCGATCAGCTTTGATGGAGAAGGCACCCCCACTCGCCGCGTCCCCCTCATCACCAATGGAGTCTTGACCCACTTTTTGCACAGCGCCGGTACAGCCAAGCGCCTAGGAGCCCAGCCCACAGGCCACGCCAATATCGGTGCTAAGGTCACGGTTGCTGCCCACTACTACCATGTATTTGCCGGGGCACCGCCGGAGAGCACCTATGACTTGGCTACGGCTGAAAATGTAGTTTGGATCGATGAGCTGCAAGCGCTTCATGCCGGCGTTAAGCCCCTACAGGGATCCTTCTCGCTGCCGTTTCAGGGGTGGTGGGTACGCCAAGGAGAACGCATCAGCATCGAAGCCGCCACAGTGGCCGGAGACTTTCTGGAGTTGTTGAAGTCGATTTTCTACGTCGAGCCCGAGCCGCAAGTCACACCCGGTGGGCTGTGTCCCCGCATTTGGGTTGCCGATCTCTCCATTACCGGGCAATAACCTCACTTCAAACTCATGCAACTGACCCGCATCGACCTCAACAGTTGGCTCATCCACACCCGGGAGCAAACCTTCCTATTGGATCCGTGGCTGGTGGATCCCCTGGTGTTTCTGGGGATCCCCTGGTTCATCCGCCTGGAGCACCGCCAGCCGCTCCCTTTTACGCCGGAGACCTTGCCCAAAATCGACGGGATCCTCCTCAGCCAAGCCCAGCCGGATCACTGCCACCCACCAACGTTGCAGCGCCTGGATAAGCGAATCCCCGTTTTGGCCTCGCCGGCTGCAGCCAGAGTCGTGAAGAGTCTGGGATTTGCAACGGTTCAGGCTCTGGATCCCTGGCAGTCCGCTCAGTGGGGGGATCTGCGCGTCACGGCCATTCCCGGTGCGCCCCTAGGGCCTGTCCGTGAGCTGGGCTATCTGCTGGAAGAGGTGCCCTCTCAGACACGGCTTTACTACGAGCCTCATCTGTCCCAGCCGGATGTCCGCCCGCGGCTGCAGCAGGAGTTTGGCTCCATCCATACCCTACTGATTCCGGTGGTGGGGCAGATCTTTCCCCTCTTGGGAGAGGTGATCATGGGGCCAGAGCGGGCCCTGGAGGTGGTGGCAGCCCTACGCCCCCAGCAGGTGATCCCTACGGCGATGGGAGAGGTGGACTACCACGGGTGGTTTGCCGCCCAGATCCGCCCCTTGGGCAGCCTGCAGGAGTTTCGAGAAAAGCTGGCAGCCTTGAATGCCGCCACGTCCCAATCCATCCAGTTGTGTTGCCCCGCCCCTGGGGAAACGGTGTCTCTTTCTGTTGCGGCCAAGCTATGAGCCTTTCTTCCCCAGCCCCGCCTGATCTGGTGGCCATCTTGCGGGCAGATTACGCTCGCTTTCCCCGGGATCAGACCTATGCAATCTACGACCCGCAGGTTTACTTCCGGGATCCCCTCAACGAGTTTCGCGGCTTGGATCGCTATCGCCGCATGATCGAGGGGATAGGGCGTTGGATAGAGGATATCCGTCTCGAGCTGCAGGATATTCGACAAACCGGCAGCCAGATCCGCACCGAGTGGATCCTAAGCGGTTCTTTGGCTTTGCCTTGGCGTCCCCGCCTGTGCATCCCTGGCTGGACAGAAATACAGATCAACGAGTCGGGGTTAATCGGATCCCATATTGACTACTGGCGATGCTCCCGCTGGGAAGTGCTGCTGCAGATGTTTCGGCCTGGGGATCCCAAAGGATCCCGTTAATAGCTTCCATCCTTTGCTAGGATCACAAAGCTGACTTTTTAGCCCTCCTGGAAAGTCGCCCCTGTTCTCAATTTGGAGAGATGGCCGAGTGGTCGAAGGCGCAGCACTGGAAATGCTGTGTGGGGCAACTCACCGTGGGTTCGAATCCCACTCTCTCCGTAATCCGATAACGTCCACTGAAGTCCAGAAAGCTCTTACCCAGCAAGGCTTCTGGGCTTTTTAGTGTCCACGATAGACCGGGGAAACCCACTGTAATCCAGGCTAAAGTGGGACACAATAGGGGATATAACAGACGGGGTGGGACATGGCCCTGTCAGAGATGGCCATTCGGAATGCCAAACTCAAGGACAAGCCGTACCAGTTGCCGAATAGAGAAGCAAGGCCATCCTGCCTGCCGAAGTTTTTGCCGAACCAGCTGACTATAGACTAACGGCCAACCGTAGGACGATGCCGACAAGAGCTACGGTGGCAGCTCCAATCAAGGCAAAAGCCAGGTTAACCACTTGGGCGCTAGCCTTTTGATAGGTGTCAATTCGTTCTAGGATCACCCGGTTTTCTATCCCCTGCTCGGCCCAACGTCTCTCCTGCTCAGCCCAACGTCTTTCCTGCTCGGCCCAGCGCTTTGCTTGATCGGCTGCCAGGGCTTCTAGCCGCTCGTTGGTTCTGGAGACATCCTGCCGGAGTCCTTCCACATCCTGTCGGATCTCTTCCACATCTTGCCGGATCTCTTCAATAACACTCAACACATCCCTGAGGGTGGGTTCACCGGCGGGCATCATAGAGCTGCAACCTCACTGAACAGCAAACGGTCTGAGCTCGCTAGATCAACTCGCTCACCGGGAAGCGATCCAGCATTTTTTGGGCTTGACGGGCATTTTCCCGTAACTCCGCCGGCAGATGGGGAACATAAGGGATCTGAGAAAGCAAATCCAGCGTGCGGCGGATCAGGCGCACCAAGTCTCCGGCATCTAGGTTGGTGCTGGCTTCTAGGGTTTCCCAAGGGATCCCTTGAGCCCAATGTTCGACGATCCCGGCCAAGCTGGGCTCAAACCCAATCGGCACATGAAACACCTGGTGTTGCCGTTGGCTGCGGAACAGTTGCCGCCGTAAACCCCGTAACCCGTGCAGCACATCTTCCACCAGCCCCGAGGTGCGCAACCGGCTGTAGATGCCTGAACGGGGAGCCTCTGAGACCAAGGCAGCCACAACTCCGGCCAAATGATGAGGAGCACAGCCCTGGCACTCACCGGAGAGCAGAGCCAGCGCCAGCCAGAGCTCGTTATCCCCCCGCAGCGCGGCCACCACCTCTCCGCTATCGGTAGGTTGATATTCTTGCAGACAGTCGAAATCCTGCAACACCCCCACCAAGGCCATAAATTGCTGCCAGCGCAACTCCTGCACGGAATCGCTTTGCCGCTCCAGGTGCTCGAGGCGCTTGAGCAAGCGCTGGCGTTTTTCTCGCAAACCCAGCAATTTTTTCCCCACTTGGTGAGCGGGATTCTCTCGGATTTGAGCTTCTAGGGCACGGATTTTTTCCTCTTGGGCATGAATGTGGGGAAAGGCCAACAGCCGCAAGGTGGGATCCGGCTCAGCTTCCCGTTGTTTGAGCAAGTAGCGCAAAATGCGTCGTTCTTCCCGCCGTTGCGCCTGCATCTTCTCATAGCGGGCGATATCTTCGTCGGCAATGCCTCCCAAGAGACGGTCGATCTCCTCCAGCTCGGCGCGCGTGTGCAGGATCTCCTGTTGTTCGGGCAACTTTTGCAACGAGAGCAAATACTGGCCGAAGCTGCGGTTGATCAGATCCCGTGCTGCTTCCAAAGAGTGCTTTTGCAGCAGGTTCAGCACCATGCCATAGGTGGGGGTAAACTGGCTCACCAAGGGATCCGCTCCAGAGGTGGCCAGCCGCGCAGCTTCTTGGGCCCCCTCAAACGGGGATTGCACCGTCACCACATGGCCGATGATGTCCTTGCCCCGCCGTCCGGCTCGGCCCGACATTTGCATGAACTCGGAAGCGGTCAAGAGGCGGTGGCCGTTGTCGGTGCGCTTAGAAAGGGAGGAGATGACAGTTGTGCGGGCGGGCATGTTGATCCCGGCGGCCAAAGTCTCAGTGGCGAAGACCAGCTTCACTAGCCCCTGCTGAAACAGATGCTCCACCAGTCCCTTCCAGGCAGGCAACATGCCGGCATGGTGAGCGGCAATACCCCGGTAAAGGGCATCCAACTGATCTCGGCGGACAGCTTCGGGCGTTTCTCGACAAAAGCGGTCGATCTGCTCGGCCAACTGCTGCCGTTCTTCCTCGCTGGCTACCAAGTCCAGATCCCTTACGCTGGCCACGGCCATATCACAGCCTTTGCGACTGAAGATGAAATAGATGGCCGGCAGCATGTCCCGCTGGCGCAAGTTCTCCACCACCTGCACCATATCCGGCACTCCCCCATAGGGAGACTGACCTGACTTGGGGAGTTTGCTTTTCAGGCGGCGATTGCAAACCCACTGGCCGGACTCGGTTTGCTCCAGCAGGGGGAACAGCCCTTTGCGATTGGCAAAGTGAAATTGCAGCGGCACCGGGCGGTGGTTGGAGTCGATCAGATGGGTGGGGCCATGCACCTGGTTCATCCAATCGGTGAGCTGGTCGCTGTTGGCCAGGGTGGCAGAAAGGGCAATGAGCTGGATCGTGGGGGGGCAGTAGATGATTGCTTCTTCCCAGACGGTGCCCCGCTGCTGGTCGTTCATGTAATGGCATTCGTCCAGGATCACCGCCTGCACCTCTCGCAAGGGATCCCGACTCAGGGCCTCCGCCTCCTCCCAAGGTTCCATCCCATCGCCGGAGGCTCCTCTCTGAACGGCCAGAGAGAGCGGCGTGCCATAGAGCATGTTGCGGAAGATCTCGGTGGTCATCACCAAGATCGGCGCCTCCCGGTTGATGGAGATGTCGCCGGTGAGCAGGCCAACCTGTTCTGGGCCGAATTGCTGGCCAAAATCCCGGAACTTTTGGTTGGAGAGGGCCTTCAGGGGCGTTGTATAGAAAACCCGCTTGCCCTGGGATAGGGCCCGATAGATGGCATACTCTCCGATCAG
>NZ_JANSHW010000322.1:0-9158 GCF_047461815.1 Synechococcus sp. R6-10 | reverse complement strand
GTAGATCCGACTCACCGCTTTCTACAGCCTCATCCCCACTCGTCGGCTGCCCCAAACTCTGATCACAGCCAGAAAACAGGCTCGACTTTCCAAAAAACCGCCGCTGAGATGGTGATTGCCTTGCGCAAATCGGTCGAAAAGACAGCCAGAGCGGTGTGAAGCTGGATGCCATCAGACCTAGGCCAGCAGGCATTTTTATCTCTTGGCAGAGGCCGGCTACATCTGAGTAATGGCTGAGGGATCCCCTCTTCGGCACTTCTTCAGATGGGAGCGCAGTGAGCGCGAGTTGCCCAAAGCAAGTTATTCATTCAGGATCCACTCGATTGGCTGCCGCTGAGACAACGATGAGTGGCAAGCTCACCAGCAAACAAAAGCCCCATTGCTCCCAAGACAGGGGTGCTGTGTCGAAGATAATGTTGAACAGGCTCCACTGGCTGAAGAGGATCTGCAGCAGGATGGCCGCCCCAATGCCGATGGCAATGGCTGCTGTATCCATGAGGCGCTCATGGCGCTCCAATTGGCTGGCACGTCCACGGCCCAACAGGGTAGGAATGGCCTGGCTGAGGCTGAGCAAGTAGAAGATGCGCCCGATCACCAACGCTTGGATGGCCATGGTGCGGGCCAGGTTAAGGTTGCCGGTGGTCTGTTCGATGTATTCAAAAACCCCGAAGATCAAGATCCAGTTGAACACGGACACCAGCAGGATGCGCTGCAGCAGCCTAGGAGAGAGCAAGTTGGCCTCCGGATCCCGCGGCGGGCGGGTCATCTCTCGGCCTGTGCTCGGCTCAAAGGCAAGAGGCACCGTCATGGTGATGGAGTTGATCATGTTTAGCCACAGCACTTGAATGGCCAGAATGGGGAGCTCGCGGTTGAGCAGCACGCTGAGGAGAATCGTCATCGATTCCCCCCCGTTCACCGGCAGGATGAAGGCAATGGCTTTGAGCAGGTTGTTGTAAACCGTGCGCCCCTCCTCAACGGCTGCCTCAATGGAGGCGAAGTTGTCATCGGTCAGGATCATGTCGGCAGCAGCTTTGGCCACTTCGGTGCCGCCTCGCCCCATGGCAATCCCCACATCTGCTTGCTTTAGGGCCGGAGCGTCGTTGACGCCATCGCCGGTCATGGCCACGATCTGCCCCCGCGCTTGCAGAGCTTCCACCAGGCGCAGCTTTTGCTCTGGCACCACCCGTGCAAAGACGGATCCCCGATTGGCAGCTTCCACAAATTCCTCCGGGCTGAGCTGCTCCAGATCTCGACCGCTGTAGGCTTGCACAGGTTTTCCACCCCCCAGGCCCATCTGCTCGGCAATGGCTTGAGCCGTGAGCACGTGGTCGCCGGTGATCATCTTCACCTGGATCCCAGCCGTTTGACAGGAACGCACGGCGGCAATGGCCTCCGGCCGCGGCGGGTCAATCATTCCCTGCAAACCGAGGAAGATTAAACCCTCCTGCAGATCTGGGTGATCCACCCGAGTTTGGCTGCTGGGGACGGTTTTTTGGGCAAAGGCCAGAACTCGCAGCCCCTGCCGTGCCAAGGCCTCCACCTGCTGGCGAATCCGCTCCTCTTCCAGAGGCTGGATCTCCCCCTGGGATCCCATCTGGCTATGGCAGCGGGACAAGAGAGCCTCTACGGATCCCTTGACATAGAGGCAATGCTCTTCTGGCCCCAGCCGGTGCAGGGTGGCCATGTACTGAAACTGGGATTCAAAGGGGAGGGTATCTAGGCGAGGGCGGCAGCGCTGCAGATCTTCTCGATCCAAGCCCCCTTTCTGAGCCGCCACAAGCAGAGCCGCCTCGGTCGGATCCCCTACAACTTCCCACTGGCCCTTGTCCTTGGGTTGGAGGCGGGTGTCGTTGCAGAGGCAGCCGGCCAAGAGACAAGCCTGTAACGCCAGCAGCCGCTCCACTTCCACTGGATCACCCCCCTCCTGGGCCAGGATTTGTCCCTGAGGACTGTAGCCACTGCCCGTAACTTGGTAGAGCTGGGATCCGGCGTAGATGGCCTGCACCGTCATCTGGTTTTCCGTGAGGGTGCCGGTTTTGTCAGAGCAAATTACCGTAGCGCTGCCCAGGGTCTCCACCGCCGGCAGCTTGCGGATAATGGCGTGGCGTTTTGCCATGCGGGAAACCCCAATCGCCAAGGTTACAGTGACTACCGTCGGCAAGCCTTCGGGGATAGCACTCACCGCCAGCGCCACTGCCGCCTCAAAGACACTGGCCGCCCCCTGTCCCTGAGCCAATCCCACCAAAAAGGTGAGCCCGGCCAAGCTGAGGATGATCCTGAGCAGCATGAGGCTGAATTCCTCGAACTTGCGAGTCAGGGGGGTTTGCAGGGATCCCCTTTCCTCGATCAGCTCAGAAATGCGGCCCGTCTGGGTTTGGTTGCCGATGGCCACCACCACTCCTGCCCCTTGGCCGAAGGTGACGAAGCTGCCGGCGTAGGCCATGTTCTGGCGGTCCGCAAGAGAAGTCTCCTCTGGCAGGGATCCCAGCCGTTTTTCCACCGGCACCGACTCCCCTGTCAGGGCCGATTCATCCACCTGCAAGTTGCGCACGCTCAGCAAGCGCAGGTCGGCGGGCACCTTATCTCCCGAACTCAGCAGCACCACATCCCCCGGCACCAGCTCCCGCGAGGGCACCCGCAGTTTTTGCCCCTCCCGGATGACAGTAACCTCCGTCACCACCGACCGAGCCAGGGCGGCGATCGCTTCCTCCGCTTTGGACTCTTGGATGTAGCCGATGAGGGCGTTGATCACCACCACCGCCCAGATCACGATGGCATTGCGCCAGGATCCAAAGAACGCCTTGACCGCCCCGGCAACCATCAAGATGTAGAGCAAGGATTGGTTGAACTGCTGCAGAAACTTCACCCAGGCCGGGGTAGCTGCCTTGGCCTTTAGCTCGTTGGGGCCATATTGCTTCTGCCGTTGGATCACCTCAGCCTGAGATAGACCCCGCTCCAAAAGCGCTGCCAGAGGCAGTTCCTCTGCAACAATTTGGCGGGCAACTTCCTCTTCGGGCAGGGCGTGCCAGGGAGCTGCCGGCAATGAGTCAGGGGAGACGGATTTTGCCATCGCAGGTCTCTAGTTGAATCGCAACAGAACTTGAAAGCCAGCCGTGAATTCAACGGCAAATCCCTCGTACAGTCCACAGCCTAGCCGACGCCGCTTACCCCCCAGAAGTGCCGCTGTTCCCCCCAGCGTCAACAAAGCCTAAGTCCTAGGCTAAGATTTGCCTCAAATTCTCGACAGCTTGAAAAAATGGCTATATTCTTATCGGGTGTTATGATTACGATTGTTTCCCAGCTGCAGCTCCTGAAGGCTGGCAATCTGCAGAGTCTTCTACAGATTGCCAGTTCGGGGTTGTTGGCTGTCATTTAACAGGTTCTTCCGCATTAAACTAAACAGCTTCTTGAGCTCAAGTTCAGTTCTGTTTGAGGAAACTGCTGTGTCAACGACTACTAAGCCAATGGAACTCAAAACCCAATCCCCACCCGCCTCCACCCAAACGAACGGGCGCCCTGGCGTCGAGGGATCCACCTCCAGAACTTCGCAACCTGTCATTCACCATCAAATTGTTGTAGTGGGAGGAGGGGCTGCCGGCATCAGCGCAGCGGCCCAGTTGCTGGAGCGCAAGCGTAACCTCGACATCGCGATCATCGAGCCATCCGACAAGCACTACTACCAGCCGGGCTGGACATTGGTAGGGGGAGGTATTGCCCCCCTGGCCAAGTTTATCCGGGACGAAAGGACTGTGATCCCCAAGGGAGCCACCTGGATCCAAGCACGCGTGGCGGAGTTAGATCCGGATCACAACCGCGTGATCACAGAGAGCGGGCAGATCATGATCATTCAGTATGACTACCTCATCGTTGCCCCAGGGATCCAAATCGACTGGCACTTGATCGAGGGCTTGCCGGAGGCGCTGGGCAAAGGAGGAGTAACCAGCAACTACTCCAAGGACTACGTCTCCTACACTTGGGAGACCATCCGCAACTTCAAGGGAGGAACAGCCATCTTCACGTACCCGGCTACGCCAATCAAGTGCGGCGGCGCCCCCCAAAAAATCATGTACCTGGCCGACGATGTCTTCAAAAGCAAAAGTGGGGTTGGCGTCAACACCAAGGTTCTCTTTTGCACAGCCACTCCCACTCTCTTTGCCGTGCCGGAGTACAGTGCTGCCCTGGAGAAGGTGGTAGAGCGGCGAGGGATCCAGGTGAAATTCAAGCACAACCTCAAAGCCATCCGGCCTGAGACTCAGGAAGCCATCTTTGAAGTCACCACTGACAACGGCAAAGAAGAGGTGAGCCTGCACTACGACATGATCCACGTGGCTCCGCCCATGAGCGCTCCGGACTTTGTCAAGCGCAGCCCCCTGGCCGGGCCGGGAGGATGGGTGGATGTGGATAAGGCAACGCTGCAGCACACCCGCTACCCCAACGTGTTTTCCTTGGGAGATGCCTCTTCTCTGCCAACGTCCAAAACGGCGGCTGCCGCCCGCAAGCAAGCGCCGGTACTGGCCGAAAATCTCTTGGCTGCCATGCAGTCCAAGCCCCCGGTGGCCCAGTATGATGGCTACACCTGTTGTCCCCTGATCACAGGCTATAACTCCCTAATCATGGCGGAGTTTGCCTACGGGGGGAAACTGGCTCCCTCCTTCCCGCTGGATCCGACGCGGGAGCGCTACTCCATGTACCTAGCCAAGGTGCATCTATTACCCTGGCTCTATTGGAACCGCATGCTCAAGGGCAAAAAGTTTGAGGCAGACATCTTCAAGCCCATCAACAAGCTGGTGCACCGCTACTAAGGCTCTTGGATCCCTCGCCCCTGACCCCTCTCCTCTGGGAGAGGGGAGTTTTTTTAGAGGCAGGCTTTTAGCCTTTTCAGCATCGGCAGCGCCGTGCGCAGGCCGCCTGAGTATTCGCGGAACAGCCCACCGGCAGGTGATTTTTGGCCCTTCCAAGCCGGCTGTAAGCTCCCCAACCCCAGCCACTCACCCTTTTTCGCAAGCAGAACCAAGTCTGACTGCCTCTAGATTGTCCTGGGAATTACTGAGGAAGATCGCGGACAAAGCTACAAAATATTTCTTAGTATCAATGTTTTTTGAGATGTAAGGCTTTGCCGCATAACTTTCCCCTAGTCTCCGTAAAGACCGAATAGGCTAAGTGTGAAAGTCTCATCTAAGGATGTTATCATATGTCCGACGAAGAAGAGCTAGGGTATCTCATCAAGAGGCGAAATGAAATTATAGAGCAGCAGAGAAATATCCAAGCCATTATTCAGGCTCCAAGGAATTGGCGAAAACGGGATATTTTGCGTCAAGCAAAAGAGTGGGGCTGGGAAATTGTTCAGCGACGTGCCAGACATAGCACGCAGGCTGTTCGGGGTGATTTAAGAATTCCTATTCCCGGACACGGCGGCGGAGATACTTTGAAAGTAGGATTAGCTCACAAAGTCTTATCCGAACTAGCAGAGCCTGTACTCAGAGAGCTGCAGCTTCAAGAGCAAGAGTACAGCGACCTACTTATTAGCTTTCCAGCGAATAGAGGTATTAGCTTTAGGGTTGAGGCGGATTTACTAACTAAGCAGATTGAGTTTCTGGAAGAGCAGAACCAAAAACTTGAATTTAAAATAGTCGAGACTGAGGAAGCAGCTCTTAGTTTGCTCACCGAGAAAGAACTTGAGAATCAGCGGCTAGCCAACAGAATGAGAGAGCTTGTGGAAGAGCAGCTTCAAGCGCAAGAAGTTCTCGGTCATGCTATCGTAGCTCTGAAGCAGCTCAAGCATCTCTTCGACCAGCTTCAGAATGCGGTAAACCAAATTCCCATCCTATGGGTTAAGAGCTTATTGCAAAGTTACCTGAACAACATCAAGTCTGTTTTTGAAACCAACTTGCTCTCTGCCGGTTCTAGAAAGTTGCTTCAGGAGAAAGAACAGGAGTCTTATCAAGGGAAGTTGCCTCAGGAGAACAACCATGGGTCTCATCGAGAGTCTTGAAACGGCAATCGCGACCTCGCGGCGCAACTATGCTGAGCTTGTTAGCTTGACAGACCAACTCATCACCGAGCAACAGCAGCAAGGTCAACGAAATTGGCTGCGGCTGAATGCCAAGCCCTGGACCGTAGCGACTCTTAAAAAAACCTTTGCTTCCTTTGCAGCAGCTCGAGCTTACTTTGGCAAATGTTATGGCTTAAAGGCAAGAGGGTGGAAAACTTTAGCAGAGCAGGTCAATACCGTTGAGACGGCATTGATTCACTTGGGTCTAGCTATTCGCGAAAACCCACAAGAAAAGAGCATCTCCCCTTTCAAGAATTGATGGCTACCCATTTTAGTCATTTCAAGCCAGGTTTTTTAGAAACAGGCTTTTAGCTTTTTCAGCACCACTCGATCCAGCGTCAGCAGCGCCGAGCGCAAGCCACCCGAGTAGCCCCAAAAAAAGCCGACAGGCAGATGTCCTGGCGGTGCATCCAGGCTGGTTTTGAGCTCGCCGTACCCCAGCCAGCGACCTTGGATCCGCCAACCCACGGCTTCCCCCATACACTCTTCGCGGGGCAAGGCGGAGAAGGATCGCGATCTGCCTATTGAGGTTCCTCCGGGGTCGCATCCTTGCCACAGTTGCTTTTGAACGCTAAAGCCAAAGCGCCCTTGGCTGGCCCGCACCCACAGTTGGTCAATCAGCCGCAGCATGGGGCAGGGGAAGGCCTGAACATCCTTGGGATCAAAAAAGCCCACTTGCGAGCGCCCAGCAAGCTTCAGCATCAGGGCTGTCGTCCAGCGATCCGCCTCCCCCCACTGCCCCGCTCGCAGCCGATCCCACAGACCTTGCAAGGCAGGGGCTGCTTCCCCCACCCACTCTGGCCAAGAGAGAGTTCCGGGCAGGGATCCCCCCTTCCCTCTCTCCTCTGGACAGACCTCAGGAAAAATCAGGGATCCGGATCCCTCTTCTCTTCCAGCTTTTTTGGCAGTGGCAGGGGTGGGAGGTGCCACCAGTTGCTCTAGCTCTTCCGCCGAGTGCCGGGACAGGAGCTGTTCCAGCTCGTCTTGGGGTTGTGGAGGCTGGGCCAAGATCTGCTCCAGCTCCCTCAGCTCTTGGGTGCGGATGGCTGGCTCAAAAGCAACCGGCTTCCTCCCTTGTTGAGAGGCTTCTGCCGGTAACAGTGCCAGCCACTCGGCCATGGTTTGCGGGCGCTCTTCTGGGTGGAGAGCCATCCCTTTGAGAATGGCAGCCTCCACAACCTCGGGAATGTTGGGGTTAAGGCTGCGAGGGGTATCCAACTGGCGGCCTGTGGCCCGCACTGGCGCACACATAGGCACCATCCCCGTCAGCGCCGTGTAGAGGGTTGCTGCCAAGGCGTAGACATCGGTGAAGGCGCCGCGGCGGCGCAAGCTGTCGTATTGCTCTAGAGGAGCATAGCCATCGGTGCCGTAGGAGGTGTGGCGTTGGATCAGACCTTGGGTGTAGCCGCGAGCTAGGCCGAAGTCGATCAACACCGCCTGCTGGGATCCCTCCCGCACCATGATGTTGGATGGCTTCACATCCCGATGCAGGATCCCCTGTTCGTGCAAGGCCATCAGGGCAGATCCCACCTCCCGCGTCAGGCGCAGGGCTTCCGGCAGGGGCAACGGCCCTTTTTGCCGCAGAAGCTGGTGCAGAGTCTGGCCGCGGATGTACTCCATCACAATACACCACCGCTCCTGCTCCCAGATCACTTCTTCCACCTTCACCACATGGGGATGGTGGCAGCGGGCCAGTTGCAGCGCCTCGTTCATGAAGTTCTGCTGGAAGCGGGGATATTCGGGATCCTCACGAAGGCTGTCGTTCAAAACTTTGATAACCACCTGGTCGGCGCGAACGCTATCCCAGGCCCGGTAGGTGATGCCGAAGCCCCCCTCCCCCAAAACGGCCTCGATGCGGTAGCGTCCCCCTTGCAATTGTTCACCAACTGCCCAAGCCATATCTGGATCCCTGCCCCTACTGCCATTCTGTCACAGGGATCAGAGAGTTGCTGGCCTATGGAGCCCCCTAGAAGTCCGAGGGCAGCACTCCAGTTTTCACCTGGAAGGTGCGCGCCTGTCCATCGCGGATGACCCGCAGCGTCAGTGTATTGCCCACCCCAGCGGCTTCCACCAACTGCTGCACCTGTTCGGCATCGCGGATGGCCTGCCCATCGACCTCGATGATCACATCCCCTTCCTGCAAGCCGATTTGCTCAGCTGGGGATCCCGAAATCACCTGCCCGATCAAGACCCCTTCTTCCACTGTCAGCGTGGTGGGACGAGCGGGGTCGCGGTTGAGGCGCGCCACAATGTCAGGGTTGAGGGTGATCATGCGAATGCCCAAGAAAGCGTGCTCTACCCGACCATTCCGGATCAATTGCTCGGCAATGTCCATGGCGCGGTTGATGGGGATGGAAAAGCCGACGCTCTGAGCTCGCTGGAAGATGGCCGTATTCACCCCAATCACACGCCCTTCCGCATCCAGCAACGGGCCGCCCGAGTTGCCGGGGTTGATGGCCGCATCCGTTTGCAGGAAAGTCACCCGCTTGTTGACAGCCCCAATTTGCCCGGAGGAGCGCCCAACAGCACTGATGATCCCGGCAGTCACGGTATTGTCTAGGCCCAGCGGGTTGCCAATGGCAATAGCCCAATCCCCTGGTCGCACCAAGTCAGAGTTACCCAGGGTAACCGTGGGCAGATTCTCCCCCTCAATTTTGATCACTGCGATATCGGTAACCGGATCTGAGCCCTTCACCTCTCCTTCAAAGGTGCGCCCATCCAGCAGATGAACCCTGACTCGCTCGCTGCCTTCCACCACATGGGCGTTGGTGAGGATCAGGCCACTGGCGTCGATGATAAAGCCCGATCCGGTGCCCTCCTGCTGAAACTCCTGCGGCAACTGCGGTATCTGATTTCCAAAGAAGCGGCGAAACAGGGGCTGGTTGAACAGTTCTGGGTTGACCCCCCTCGACACAGTGCGGGTGGCATCGATGCGCACCACCGCTGGGCCGACCTTTTGGGCGACTGCAGCAATAAAATTGGAAGGCCGGACAGCATCGGCGGGAGGAGCAGAATTCGCAGCCTCAGGGCGGGGCTCAGACCAGGGCAAAAGGGATCCTACTCCCTCACCGGCCCGTTGCGTCCAAGTGACCAGAGGAGTTTGCTG
>NZ_JANSHW010000321.1:0-4289 GCF_047461815.1 Synechococcus sp. R6-10 | reverse complement strand
ACACCTTGAGCTTGCAGGAGACGGTCAGGACTTGGGTCATGGTTCTATCGTAACTTCCGCATTCCTCCCGACCCTCGTCCTACGGACAGAGGGCGGGGCTCCTGCGCTAGTAAGCTGGACTTTCTGATCCTATCGCAGACGGGATCCCAGCGGAAAACGGCAGAGCCCGTGGCGCTGCCCCGACAAAATGGCCCCTGGGATCCACCGCAAAGGCAACCCCCAGCTCGATGAAGACGGGTACTGGGCTATCCCTTTGGGCAGAGCGGATGAAGTTCAAAGCCGTTATTGTTGGAAAGATTATTCAAAGACTCCCCCTGGTTTGCGCCAGCCCTGGGTTAGGCTATTGCCATCCCGGGGGAGCAAGAAACACCGCTGCTCTGCCCCAAAGTCCGCGAGTTGAGTTAAGGAAGGTTGAGGTGAAGGGGAGACTGACCTGCCATTTCCCTGTGCTGCTACTGGCCCTGCCTCTGTGGGGATCCCCGACCTGGGCCGGAGAGTATTTCACCGAGGAAGTCACCAGCCCCAGCCTGGAGATCGTTCACGGCTGGCGGCAGGAGGTGTACGGCATTGGGGTCACCATCACCAACACCAGCCTCGGCTCCTTTCGGGTGCCCTTGGAAATTGATATGGAGGATCGGACTAGCTGTGAGCGGGCCGACTTGGTGCTGACCAACAATCGCATCATGCCGATGGGATCCTTCCAAGATTGCATTCTCAACATCTTTCCCTACCTGGATAAGTTCATCAACCAAGAAGTCGCCAGCATCCGAGTCACCCTAAAAGGGCCAGCTCCCCTCCTGGAAATTCCGGTAGAGGAGTCGGATCGACTGATTTTGGCCCAGGTGGCCAACCAATCGCGGGAAGCCTTTGTTTTCTTTCAGCAGGAGTTGGCCCGTGTTTTGGAGCTGCTGAGGCAGTCGGATCCCAAGCAAAGCGAGACGGCCCCACAGCCTGGCACCCCAGTTCCGACCGCCACCCCAGCCGAGTCTGCCGCTAGCCCAGGAGATTTTGTAATCGTGGGATCCATTCGGGAAGAACGAGTGGGGGCCGGTAGCCGCCTAAGCGTGGAAGCGATCAACCGCAGCACCCGCACGGTTCTCAACGCCCGTGCTCGTTTCACCTTCTATCGGGGAGAAGAAGTTGTCGATACGCGAGTGGCAGCGTTTGAGCCCAGCGACGTGCCCCCCGGACAAAGGGCCTCCGCCAGTGTGCTGAAAACCGAGGCCAATTGGGATCGCGTTACGGTGACCTTCCAGTGGCAGTAGGGTTACTTCAGGGAGCCAAAGCGTTGCCGCGAATCAGGCTGCCCAGGGTTTTGACCGTGATCTTGAACTGCACCCAAGGGCTCATGGGCACTACCGTCTTGTAGAGGTAGCTGTCAAAGGTCATCCTCTGCACGTCCCGGTCGGCGCACATCTCCACAAAGGCTTCGCGGGTGGCATTGGAACGGTAGAACACCCGCTGCAGGATGTCCAAGACCTTGTAGGTCAGGCCGTACTGGCGATCCCAGCGCTTAAGATACAGCTTGAGATCCTCTTCGCTGGGGATGCGCGCCCCACCGTTGGAGGTCTCGACGATGGTCTCGGCGCACATGCGGCCTGACTTGGCGGCAAAATAGATCCCTTCGCCGCTGGATTTGGTGACGTATCCCGCCGCATCTCCCACCAAAGCAGCACGGCCCACCACACGGCGCGGGCGGGGATGCTCTGGGATCGGATGGGCTTCCACCTTGATCACCTGGCCTCCTCGAATCCGCTCGGCAGCACGGGCGCGGATCCCAGCTTGCAACTTTTGGATGTGGGCTTGGTTTGCCCTCATGGTGCCGGTGCCCACGGCTACATGGTTGGACTTGGGAAACACCCAGGCATAAAAGTCTGGAGAAACATCGTCCCCCACATACATTTCTGCCCGCTCTGCGTAGTAGGCCATTTTGTCGTCCGGGAGCCGGATGCGCTCCTGAAAGGCCAGCGCATAGTTGTAGTCGCCAGCACCAATGGCTTCTGCCACCTTGGAGTGGAACCCATCCGCCCCGATCACCACATCCACAGCCAAAGAACGCGGCACCCCTTGCCTCGATCCGTCGGAAAAATCGTTGTAGTGCAGGATGTAGGGATCCCGGCCATTCTGGGGGATTTCCAGATGCATTACCTTGCCGTTGATCAGCTCCGCCCCTTTTTGGTGGGCACGATTGCGCAAGAAGGCATCCAAGATCTCGCGGCGGCACATGCCGATGTACTCGTTTTCTTTTTCGAGGGCGATATCCACCTCATAGTTGGAAGGGGAGATCATCTTCATCTTGCGCACTTTGCGGTCGATGATCCCCTCGGGGAGGTCGAACTCGGAGACCATACAGAGGGGAATGGCGCCCCCGCAGGGCTTGGCGTTGTCCAGCTTCCGCTCAAACAAAAAGGTCTCGATTCCAGCTTGGGCCAGAACTTCGGCAGCAGAGGCTCCGGCTGGGCCGCCCCCCACAACAGCAACTCTCAGACTCAAGGTGCTCTCCTCGATGCAAGTGCAACTGGCTCATCAGACAGCAGGCATCCTACCACAGCTCCTCAGAAGCATTGCGGACCTTGACGAAGTGTTGCAGAGTGGAGGGCTCGCGCTCGCTGTGTTTCTACAAAAGGCCCCGCCGCATTTGATCCCAGAGGTTGAGATAGGACTCGGCTTCGGCTGAGCTCAGGGGGCGCCAGATCTCCGAGCGTTGCCAAGTGGAGATTTGCAAGTCGGCTCTGCGTTGCAGGCGTGGGGCAAGTTGAGCCAAATCCAGCGGCAAAACCGAAGGGATCCCGCTCAGATTGACCAAGCGGGGGGCAAATTCGGGATTCAAGACAAAATCAAGCCAGTCAGCCAACAGGGATCCGGAATCGGTCTGGGTTGATTCTGTGTGGGCATTGTCTTCGACGTGGGGTCGCACCCAGACATCCCACCAGATGGCGGATCCGGAGGCCGGGATCACCACTGCCAGCTCAGGGTAGTTGGCTTGGGTGGCGTAGAGATCCTGCGACCAGCCCACGGCCACCCAGCTATCGGCCAAGCGCAAGATGGGCAGGTAGTCGGAAGAGGTGTAAGTTAAAACCTGGCGATGCAGGGATCCCAGCTCTTGACGTAATTCCACATCCTCAGGGTTGAGGGGATCGTTGTAGGAGCGGCCCATTTTCTTTAGGGTTAGCCCAATCACCTCCCGCGGATGATCCGGCAGAGTCAGTTTGCCGGCCAGCTCAGGCCGCCACAGATCCGCCCAGTCCCGAATGGGCTCCCTCACCCGATCCCGGCGGTAGGCAATGGCCGTTACCCCCCAGCGCCAGGGCACACCCCAAGTCTGCCCTCCCCGGCGTGCCGCAGCTTGCCAACGGGGATCCAGATTCTGCCATCGTTCTCCCAGCAGGCTTTCCGGTAGCGGATCCAGCCAACCGGCAGCAATGGCCCGATCCAATCCGTCGGCCCCCAACAAACTCAAAGCCGCCACCGGCAGCCGCCGCCGGAACCATCCCCCCGGATCCCACCAGGCCGGATCAGCCGGCTGAACACTTTGCCGGAGATAGGCCAACAACTGATCCCGACTATCCAACAGTTGCAGCCGAAAGCGGGCCTGAGTCCTGCGGCGAAACTCGTTGAGCAAACTGGCAGGGATCCCTTGCTTAAGCGCCACGATAAGAGGCAAGTGCGCATCCGGCCCCCCACATCCTGCTGCCACCAGCCCCAGCAGGATCCCCTGCAGCAGCTCACGTCGGCTCAGCCGTATCTCGCCCACGACAGTACCGCTCCACCAGAATGAGAGCCACCAGATCATCGTAAGCCTTGGCCGGCACCCGCATCCCCTTGGGCAACAGCCGCTCCCATCCCTGCGGTGGGTGAAAATCCCAGTAGCGCTGACGGGCCTCTTGGGAGCTGTGCCGCTCATCCACCAGGACAATCTGCTGCGGGGGGAGGATCGATTCCAGTTGAGACTTCCAGGCTTGGGCCGTCGTCTGATTGCCCAGGATCACTTGCTCCGCCTGAAACTGTTGCCGGAGCGTTTGTAGTCTAGACAGCGCTGCCGCGGAAGGGACCACCTCCCGGTGTAAAACCTTCAGCTCCGTTTGCGTAAACACCTGCACCACAGCAATGCCGCATTTGTCGCGCCCTGGGTCGAAACCGATCAGCACTCGTTGGCCCTTCAGTCTTGCCGGGTGGAGTGGATCCGTCATCCCTCAGGACGCCCCGCCTGCTGAGCCCCAGAAGAGCCGGGTTGACCGGAAGCTTCTGCCATCAGAAAACTCACCCGCAATGGCCCCGCTGTGTAGATG
>NZ_JANSHW010000320.1:0-11288 GCF_047461815.1 Synechococcus sp. R6-10 | reverse complement strand
GATCCCGACAATTTCCAGCTCCAGTTGGGTTTCTCCCTGCCATGTTTTGGCCTTGAGCGTGTAGGCTACATCAACTCGCTCCGGCAGCGGATGGGTTTCCGCTCCCCGCCAACGGATGGCCCAAAGAGGGCGCTGGGGCTTCGCGTTTGTGATCCCCACCAACGCATCGGTGATGCTGGCCACTCCGCGGTCATCACTGGGGGTTTTGGCGGCTGAGTCGCTCCTGCCCGGACAAGAGGACTCCGTCCGAGTAGCACGTAACCCATGGGAGCGTTGCGTAGGGAGAGCAGGATCCCGGAGCAGCAGCTTCAGGTGGCCGGGAACTGGGCCAAATCGCTGCTGTTGCAGAACCTGCAGGTTGCGGCTGCAGAAGACCGGCTCAGGATTGCCGATGCCACAGGGCTGCAGATGCTGGAGCTCTCGATAGAGGTCAAGGGTGAGATCTGACAGCGACACTTCGGCATCGATTTGCACCAGCGGCTGGATCTGCTCCGGCTGCAACTGCTGTTGGGCAAACTGCCGCAATCGTTCTTCAAAAAAAGGCCAGTCTTCTGCTCTCAGGCTAAATCCCCCAGCAGCGGGGTGGCCGCCGTGCTTGGTGAACAGATCCTTGCAAAACTCCAACGCTTGAAACACGTCAAACTCGGGGATCCCCTGCCGCGCCGAGCCACTGATCTCCCCTTGCCGCGACTGGCTGCCGATGAACACCGGACAGCCAAAACGCTCTGCCAACCGCGAGGCCACAATGCCGATCACCCCTTTATGCCATTTCTGCTGAGGGGATCCCAAAATTGTTAACACCCGCTCCTGTTGCAGATCTCGGCCTTGCTGGGCAATTTGCTCGAGGGCTTCTGCCTCGATGCGCCCGCACATCTGCTGCCGCACCTGGTTGAGCCGTTCGCAGCGGCGGGCCAGTTTCTCTGCTTGCAGGGGATCGTCGGTGGTCAGCAACTGGATCCCCATTCTCGCCCGGCCAATTCGCCCAACGGCGTTGATGCGGGGCCCCAGGCCAAACCCAATCCACTCAGGCCGCAGCCCCTCCAGGGATCCCTGCATGCCCATCACCTGCAGAAGGGCGCGGATCCCTGCCACCTGGGAGGTGGGCAAGAGGTGCAGCCCCTGCCGCACCCAAAGGCGGTTAACCCCCGTCAGCGGCGCCAGATCGGCAATGGTGCCCACGGTAAACAGTTCCAGGGCTACCCGCTGCAGATGGCCATCACCACGGCGCTCGGCCAGCGCTTGGGCCAGGAGGTAGGCAACTCCCACCCCGGCCATCCCCCGATAGGGAGAAGAAACGGGGAGCTGCTTGGGATTGAGGATGGCATCGGCAGGGGGCAACTGGGGCGGCAAATCGTGGTGATCCGTCACGATTACCGTCAAGCCTAGAGCTTTGGCCAGTTGGATGGGCTCGTGGGCGGAGATGCCGTTGTCCACCGTGAGAATGAGGCGCACTCCCTCGCGGTGCAGCTCTTGCACCATGCGGCTGTTGAGGCCATAGCCCTCCGTCATACGGCTGGGGATGCGGTAATGCACTGGAGCGTCCTGCAAAGCCCGCAGCAGCAGGGCCGTGCTGGTCATGCCGTCGGCATCGTAGTCGCCGCAAATGGCGATGGGCTCTTGTCGGCGAATCGCCCCGTCCAGCAAGTCTACCGCCAGGGGCAAATCGGCAAAATCCTGACTGGGTGGGGGCAGGTGGGCGGGATCCGGCTGCAGGTACTGCTGCACGGCAGCAGGGCTGGAGAGCCCGCGATTGAGTAAGATCTGAGCCAATATGGGCGAGATCCCCACTGCCTCGGCCAAGCTTTGGGCAGCCAACTTGTCCACCGGATGAAACAGCCAGCGTTGAGCAGGGATCCCGGCCATAGGGAAGGGTGGGGCTTGGATGGGGATAGAGGGTAGGCAGTGCTACAGTTGGCCTATAGGGTATCCTTTTGACGTTAGCTCAAAACGCTCCTCTGAATCTTTCCTGCCGCCGATGTATTCTCTGCTGCTTACCTATGGTCTTAACCCGCTGACAGGCTTAAAGCTGTTGGTCAAGTCCTCTGAGCAGACCTCTCTGTGGACACTGGCCCAGCAGCTTTGGGGCCGCCCCGGATCTCGGCGACGCAGGCCGCGCCTACAAATCTCGTTAGGCCGCTTGGTGCCAGAGCAAACCGAGCACTTGTCCAAGTTGGAAGTGCTGCTGCGTCTGCGGTTTTTCATTGCCCTCGAAGCGGAAACTCCAGAGAGTGCTGCCCACCACTGTCGCGAACGGTTCTTGCTTCCTTCCGGCCAGGGATCTGCCATTCAGCTTGCCCGCTACACAGAGGGCTCGCAGCAGTACAAGACGGAGATCATCCGCTTTGCCCTGGGGGGATCCCGCACCCTTGTGGCGAGGACTCCATCCCGCCGCCGTCGCCTCTGAAACAAACTCCCCGACAAGCCATAGCGATAGAGTCTTGCCAGCCTATCTATACTGGAGATGCACTAGATCTGTGTTTCTCCCGTGAACCCAACTGGGCTGCATCTTTGCGGTGGCAGTGCGGAGCATTCTATCGGTGGTGGGCGGCATCTGCAAGCCCATCCCTGGCACAGCCTTGCCCAAACTTCGGCTTACGCTAGCTTTGAGTTGTCCTTCCCGCAAGGGGGTGAACTGCGAGCTCTGGCACTGTGGGGGATCCCCGCAGGCCCAGGCAAAGACTCCATCCCGGATGCAGAGGTTTGAGTTGCCGCCAATCCCGCCAGAGGAGATGGATCCCATGTGCAACGCCCGTAAGGACTACGGCTGGCCAAAGTGCTCCGCACTCCTGTTGCCAGCGCAACCGGCCCTCTTTGCCGGATCCCTGGCGGCCTTTGCCCTTGTGCTCCACGCCGTTAATGGGAACGTCCTGCCGGCTGCTTTGGCCCTGACCCGTTACCAAGTGCATGTACTGGCGGATGGGGCGGCGGAGTTGGCTCAGGTGCGCACCCAGGTGCCGGATGCCTATTTTGTGCAAGGGGATGGGCAGGTTTTCATTCTGGCGGGGACGTTCATCAACCGTAGCCATGCTCAACGCCGTCAGGCCGACTTGGAACGGCTGGGGTTATCGGTGCGGGTGGTGAGCCGCCAAGAGACGGATCCCCCTCTGCCCCCTGCTTTTCCTGCCCAAGCAGCACCCAGCCGCCCTGCTGCCAGCTCAAAAGCCTCTGTGCCGCCGACGCCAACCGCTCCGCCCTTGGATCCCCAGCGTCCCTTTGCCACCCACGTGCCCAACCCCACCGGTGATCCCCGTTTGGAAGAACGGGTGCGCCGCTTCTTTCCAGGAGCCACTGTGGTGCAGTACCGCGGCCAGGTTGCTTTGCAAACGGGAACCTTCTCCCGCCTGTCGTTGGCCCAGGATCAAGCCCGCTGGCTAACCGCTCAGGGGTTGCCGGCAGTGGCAGTGTCGCTGGTAGGAGAAAATGCGGGCCGGGATCCCATCTCCAACCTAGCACAAGGAGAGCGCTATTGGGTGTTGGTGGCCGATCCCACCGGGGAGAAATGGCCTGCGCTAAAACAACTCCTAGAGGGATCCCTGCCCTTGATCTACGATGACCTGCGGGTGGTGCGCACAGGTGGGTTTGCCGACCCTGCTGCTGCCGCCGAGCAGGTGCGTTACTTGGCCGGCCAAGGCTATGAAGCGGGGATCTTCCCCGCCGATCTGCGCCGCTCTCAGCCTCTTTTGCAAGCGGATCCCGTCTCCTCCTCGCCTGCCCAGGCTGTTCCTCCTGGGGAAGAAGGTGGCAGCGGATTTTGGGTGGTGGTGCCGGCTGGGGAAGAGGCCCTACCCAAGCTGCAACAGTTTGCCCCTGATGCCTTCCTGCGGGGCTCAGTGATTCAGGTGGGCACCTACCGGCAACGGGCCAACGCCGAACAGGCGCGGCGCTCTCTGGCCGAAGCAGGGTTCGATGCCCGCATCCTGCCCGTGGAGTAGCCAAGAGCCACTTCCGCCATAAACGCTCTCCTCCTTCCCTGCCGTTGGGGATCCCCATTCGGCCCAAATGGCGACTTGGGTGAGTTTCTGCTTTTGACATACTCCCCACCCTACTGGCTTGTCAAAGCCTACAGCCCGCTTGGGCGAATAGAGCGGTTGACTACCCTGCCACTGCCCTGAGCCTACCGTAAAGCCCTCCTCAAGGACGGAGCGTTTGGGCAACTGGGCGAGGCTGGTAAGAAGGATAGGCCAGCCGTTGCACCACCTGTTTGCAATACACCACCTGTTTCAATAGCAGTGCGGAGCATTTTTCCTAGAGGGCTTGCTTAGCCTGCTGCAGCGTCTGCTCAAACACCTCCAGCGGCTGCGCACCGGAGAAGGCAATGCCGTTCAAGATGAAATGGGGGGTGCCGCCGATGCCCAGTTGAGAGGCCAAGTCAATATCTCGCTGAATGGCGCGTTCTGCCGCCCGACTGCGCCGATCCCGATTGAATTTTTCTATATTCAGGCCCAGCTTCTCAGCAGTGGCCACATAAAACCCATCCCCAAGCTGAGATTGGTTGGCAAACAGCTCGTCGTGAAACTCCCAGAACTTACCTTGACGTTGGGCGGCCCAAGCAGCCCGGGCAGCCGACATCGCTTCTGGGTGGATGCTGGTCAGGGGCAGGTGCTTGTACACCAAGGTCACCTCATCCCCGTGGTCGGCCATGAACTGCTTGAGGGTGCTGTGGGCGCGGGCGCAGAAGGGGCATTGAAAGTCAGAGAACTCCACCAACACCAACCGCAGAGCGTCGGATCCCAGTCGAGGGGAATCTCCGATGACGGCGCGTGGGTCCTCCCGCAGTTGACGGCCAAATTCTTCCGCCAGCCGCTGCTGTTGTTGCTGCTGCTCCTGGTACTGTCGCTGCTGGTATTCCTGTACGGCCTCCAGAATCACCTGGGGGTTCTTTCGAATGATCTGCAGCACCTGCTCTTCCAAATCTGCCGGGGCAGCCGCCGCCGAGGGTAGGAAAACCGGAGCTCCACTTCCCACTCCCAGCAGAACCACCAGCCCGAACAAAAGTCCAGCCCGGGCCAAGCTCCGCCCCCAAGCGCGAAAAATGCTCACCAGCCTATGCATCCCAACCCCCCTCTCAAACATGCCTAGAGCCGTCGCAACTCACCCAGCCTACCGTCAGATCCCAACAGTGTCTATCACTCGTTCGGGGGGGTTAGGAATTGGTGACCTGCAGAAGCTGCTCCTTGATCCGCTGCAACTGGCTGGCCCAGCGGGGATCCGGCTCAGAGGCTGCCTCACTTTCGGCGACGACGGTGGAGCGCCCACCCTTATTGCCGCGCTGGCGTTGCTTTTTGCTGGGGGCAGGGTTTTCTGCCGACTCTTTAGAGCCCTTGGCCTCAGAATCTCTGGACGCTCTGGAATCTTTGGAACCTCTGGACTCTTTGGATGAAGGCTCAGAGGTCGCTGTTTTGGATTCGCCTTCTTCCCCTCGGTCGCGCGGCTGGGCGAGCTCAATGCGCAAGTTGACATCCCCAAAGCTGTGGCCGTTGAACTTTTCGATGTACTGCTGCGCCTGCTCTTCGGTGTTTACCGTTACAAAGCCGAAGCCGCGGCATTTGCCTGTCTTCCGATCCCGGATCACCTTGGTGGAAATGACCTCACCGGCAGAGCGAAAGAGCTTCTCCAGTGCCTGACGATCCACCTCTTCCGGCAGATTTCCAACATACAGACGCACAGGCATGATCCAGCGAAGCTCCTAATCGAAATAACAAAAGGCCAAAATGCAAAGCGCTACATCTAGGGCGCTCAAGCCCATAACATCAAACCCGGAACCCGGTAGTCCATTGTCACACCATAGCGCGCCGCAAAGCGCAACCCTTGGCAATCACGAAGCTATTTTTTAATTTACCTCAACCTGGAGCCGCGAAGACGAGGAGAATGGTCTCTCTTGTCGATTGCCTCGTGCAGTTGGTTTCGGCGGCGGGCTGTGTCCCTTAGGCCAGGCCGGTGTTGTTCAGGCGATCCCGATGTTGAAAAGGTCGGGCCTGGGGGCCCGTGTAGTCGGCTACAAGATGTCCTTGCCCTCGCAGTTGGTAGCGGTAAGTCACCAAGCCTTCCAAGCCCACCGGGCCGCGCGGCGGCAGTTTTTGGGTGCTGATGCCCACTTCTGCCCCAAAGCCGTAGCGAAACCCGTCGGCAAAGCGGGTGGAAGCATTGTGAAAGACCCCTGCCGCATCCACTTCATCCAAAAATCGCCGGGCAGCAGCGGCATCCTCGGTTACAATCGCCTCGGTATGGCGGGATCCGTACTGCTGGATGTGGGCAATGGCCTCGTCAAGGGAGCCCACCACTTTGATAGAGAGGATCAAATCGGCATACTCGGTGCTCCAGTCGGCTTCGCTGGCCGGGATCAGATCCGGCACCAGCTCGCGGCAGAGGGGATCCCCCCGCAATTCCACCCCCTTTTCCCGCAGGGCCTTGACCGCCAGAGGCAAAAAGTGGGGGGCTATGGCCTTGTGGACCAACAGGGTCTCGATGGCATTGCAGGCGGCGGGGTACTGGGTTTTGCTGTCCACCGTCAGCTTGATCGCCATGTCCACATCCGCTGCCCGATCCACGTACAGGTGACACAGGCCATCGGCATGGCCCAATACCGGGATGCGGGTATTCTCCAGGATGTAGCGGACAAAGCTGCTGGAGCCGCGGGGGATGATCAGGTCTACCAGCCCCTCCAGTTGCAGTAGGGCCTTGACCTCGGCGCGGCTGGTGAGCAACTGCAGGGATCCCTGGGGGAACTCCGGGATCTGCTGCAGGCCCGCCTGGATGGCCGCCATCAAGGCTTGACAGGAGAGCAGAGCTTCCGATCCCCCCTTGAGCAAGACGCTATTGCCGGTTTTCACCGCCAGGGCGGCAATTTGCACCAAAGCATCGGGCCGCGACTCGAAGATTACCCCCAGCACCCCCAAAGGGTAGGTGCGCCGTTCCAAGATCAGCCCCTCGTCCAGTTCCCGGATCAGCAAAGCTCGGCCCACCGGATCCCCCAGCCGGATCACCTGCCGCACTCCGGCCACCATATCTGCCAGTTTGTGGGCGTCCAGCTTCAGGCGAGCATAGGCAGATGCCGACAACTCCCCGGCTTTCACCATCTCTGCTGCCCGCTCCAAATCCGCCCGGTTGGCGGCCAAGATAGACTCTTGGTGCTCCAACAAGGCAGTGGCCATGGCCTCCAGAGCGGCATTCTTAATAGCCGTGGGCAAGGTGGCCGTGTGTTGGGCAGCAGCGCGGGCCAACTGCACTTGGGACAGCAGCGGGCGCTCTGAGGCAGATGCAAGCGAGCTGGGGCAATCGGTGGCAAGGGACATAGAGTCGGAAAGGGGGCAAAGTGCCCATTTGGAAGAAAAGGGTTGCGATGATAGGTTGTAACAAAGTTGTGTTGAACTGTGATCCTAGAAGCACCCCCGGCAGGGATCCCTATGCTAGGTTGGGCACAGTCGGTTGGGGTTATCTGTAGCCTACCAAAATCCGGATCCCACTTGCTGCAGCAGGGGAGCCCTTCATCGCTCTCGATGCTTCTAAGCTGAAGTTCGCATAGGGGAAGACCCTTGCTCGAAACCCAGTTCCCTGACAATTAGAGATCCACCTCTGGAGATCCACCTCGTCAACCTTGACTTTTAGCGCCTTCCAGGAGAGCCAATGAGAAAGCGTGGGTTTGTGGTCAGTGCAACGGCTGCAGTGATGACAGCGGTATCGCTGGTCGGCGTGCAGCTATCCATGCCGGGCTGGGCAGGGTTTCGCCGGGATCCCAAGGAAGTGGTGGACGAGGTTTGGCAAATTGTTAACCGGGAATACGTGGATCCGTCTTTTAATTCCCTGGATTGGGAAGCGGTGCGGCGAGATCTGCTCAGTCGAGAATATGCCACCCGAGAAGATGCCTATGAGGCCATCCGGGAAGCCCTGAAGAAACTCAACGATCCCTACACCCGCTTTCTGGATCCGGATCAGTTTGCCAGCATGCAAATCGATACATCCGGCGAGCTGACCGGGGTGGGGATCACGCTGGGCATGGATCAAGAGACGAACGAGCTGGTGGTGATCTCCCCCATTGAAGGGTCTCCTGCCGACCGGGCCGGGATCAAATCCAAAGACGTGATTGTGCGCATCGACGACAAGTCCACCGAAGGCATGGACACCAACGCTGCGGTCAACCTCATTCGGGGCGAGCCGGGTACGCGGGTGCGGCTGACCATCCGCCGCGAGGGGGAAGGGCTGAAGGTGTTCGATTTGGTGCGGGAAAGAATTGAGCTGGCCACCGTGCGCTACAAGGTTCACGAGGAGAACGGCCTGCCCATTGGCTACATTCGCATCACCCAGTTTTCCGGCAACGCCGCCGAGAAGATGCGCCAAGCCATTCGCGAGCTGGAAAAACAAGGGGTAGCCGCCTACGTTCTGGATTTGCGCGCCAACCCAGGGGGGCTGCTCTACTCCAGCGCCGAGATTGCCCGCATGTGGATCAACCGGGGCAGCATCGTCTCGACGGTGAACCGCCAAGGGGAGCAGGATCGCCTGACGGCCAACAACACGGCCCTCACCGATAAACCTTTGGCCGTTTTGGTGGATGGTGGCTCGGCCAGCGCCAGCGAGATTCTGTCGGGGGCTCTGCAGGATAACCGTCGCGCCGTGATTGTCGGCACGCAAACTTTCGGCAAGGGCCTGGTGCAGTCGGTGCATCCCCTGTCCGATGGATCTGGGCTGGCGGTAACCATTGCCCGTTATCGCACTCCCAACGGTAACGACATCGACCACAAGGGCATTACCCCCGACATTTTGGTGGAATTGTCCGAGGAAGATCTGAAGCGGCTCAGCCAGAACCGAGAATTGGTGGCCACCCCAGCCGACCCACAGTATGCTGCTGCCATCCAGGCTCTGCAGGCTCAGATCTCTGCCCGTCGGCAACAGGCCCAGGAGGTCATTCGTTCCTCTTCACGTTAGCCGGTGTTGGGGGCGGTTTTGATGGGTCTCAGATCTGGCACTCCTGAGACTGGGGTTAAGCCGAGGCCCAAGCTATTTAAGACTATTAAGACTCTTCTCATTCGAGTTATTCGAGGAGTGTTGACCAGCGCCGGGCTGGGGATGCTTTTATTGTTTCTGTAGGTGGCGCGTAGCACAATGGCGGGGTCGAAGATCGCGGGATCCATAAACTTGGCCGGACGGGATCTGCTCAAGCTCAGCGACCTAACCCCGGCGGAGCTGTCGGCCCTGCTAGCCCAGGCGGCTGAGTTAAAGCGGGATCCCTATCGGGTGGAGCTGCGGGGTCGGGTGTTGGGGCTGTTGTTTCAGAAGGCTTCTACCCGCACCCGCGCCAGTTTTACGGCAGCCATGGCCCAATGCGGAGGCAGCACCCTGGATCTGGTGCCGACGGTGATGCAGGTGAGCCGCGGCGAGCCCCTGCAGGATACGGCCCGCGTCCTCTCCCGCTACCTGGATGTGATCGCCATTCGCACCTACGACCAGAAGGAGCTGGAAACCTTTGCCGAGTATGCCGATGTTCCGGTGATCAACGCCCTCACCGATCAGTTTCACCCCTGTCAGGTGTTGGCCGATCTGCTCACCATTCAGGAGAACTTTGGCCAATTGGCGGGACTGACCCTGGCCTATTGCGGCGATGGCAACAACGTTGCCCACTCCCTGCTGCTGGGCTGTGCCATGAGCGGGATCCACATCCGCGTCGCCACCCCCCCCGGTTACGAGCCGGATGCGGCAGTGGTGGAGCAAGCCCGCACTCTGGCCCAGGGATCCCAGGTGTTGGTGCTGCAGGATCCCCAGGAAGCCGTCTCTGGATCCCAGGTGGTCTATACCGACGTGTGGGCCAGCATGGGTCAAGAAGCTGAGGCCGAGGCCCGCAAGGCCACCTTTCTGCCCTACCAGGTCAATGCCGAGCTGCTGCAACGGGCGGATCCGCAAGCCATTGTGCTGCACTGCCTGCCGGCCCACCGGGAAGAGGAAATCACCACTGAAGTATTGGAGGGATCCCAGTCCCGCGTGTGGGATCAGGCGGAAAATCGCCTACATGTGCAAAAGGCACTCCTGATTCAGGTGCTGGGCGCAGGATGACCCCTCACCCCCAGGCTAGAGAGCGGGTTAGCAAATGAGCTTACCGGAAAACTGGGTCTATGGTCATTTCGATTTAAACCAGGACACTGCACCCACACCCCAAACGTTGGTCGCGTCGGCGTTGCAGAGCAATAGCGTTGCGGAGCGATAATGCAGAGGGCCAGAAGGTTTTTCAAGGACTCCGTCCCGCTGGCGCGACCAGTAGCCTAGGCGTCTCACCCTAACCTGAAATGACTATATTTGACAAAACTGGCCCAAATCCTAAGCTGGCTACCGATTACTGCTGGGGCGGCGGGCTGCAATCGCCAAGCTGACATTGGGCACCCGCTGCAGAGTATCCATCACCTCCACCACCTTGCCGTGGGAGAGGGCCAAATCGGCGTTGATCACCACCAAGCGCCGCCCTTCAGCCGGCTTCTCGGCCAGGATGCGTTCCACTGCTGGGATCAGAGCAGAGATATCGGCAATCTTCTCCTGATTGACAGCAATCTGTCCTTCCGCCGTCAGGCTCACCGTTACATCCGGCTGCAGACGAACTTCAGCTGTAGTGGCATCCGGCAGGTTGACATCCAGAGCCTCGGAGCGGGTGAGCACCAGGCTGGCAATCACGAAAAACACCAGGATCGAGAAGATGACATCGATCAGGGGCACGATGTTGATCTCGCCAGCTCGGAAGTTCTCTTCGGGGATGCGCATAGGTTAGGAGGGCTCAAGCGAGGAGTAGGGGGGAAGGGTGGAGCTGCCACTGGGGCTAGATTGGGTGTAGGAATACTGGGAAAGCTGTTGGGCCTGCATCTCTTGCCGCTGCCGATGCAGCAGCTCCAGCATGCCGCCGTACTCTTGGATCTTAGAGAGTTGCCGCAGGTACAAAGAGCGGAAGACGTTGGAAATCAACAGGGTGGGAATAGCCACAATCAGTCCAAAGGCCGTCGAGTACAAGGCTTCGGCGATCCCCCGACCTACCCCCTGGGTATCGGTGCCGCCGATATCCCCCAGTTGAATGGAGCTGAGGATCTGGATGATGCCGGTGACGGTGCCCAACAAGCCCAAGAAGGGGGCAACGGTGATTACGGTGTCGAAGACAGTGTTGAAGCGCTTCAGCAGAGGCACTTCTGCCGCCAGGGCCGTTTCCAGAGCCAGCTTAAAATCTTCCGGGCTGGCCTCGTTCAGCTCCAACCCGGCCAAAAAGATGCGGGCAATCGGCAGATCGGCATTTTGCTCCAGCAAATACTGGGCAGCGCGTGGGT
>NZ_JANSHW010000319.1:0-6776 GCF_047461815.1 Synechococcus sp. R6-10 | reverse complement strand
ACTCCATTCCCCCGACCAATGGGATCCCTGAATCGAGAAGTGCTCTAGGCGGTCGCGGAACTGTTCGACGGCGCCACCGTGCCCCTGTACCCGATAGCTTTTGCTCTCTCCCAGCAAGTCATCCAAAGTTCCCTGATGCACCAATTTGCCGCCGATGATCAGGCCGACTCGGTTGCAGATAACTTCCACATCCGCCAGGATATGGCTGTTGAAAAACACCGTTTTGCCCTGCTGCTTGAGGGACAGAATGATCTCGCGCATTTGATAGCGGCCCATGGGATCCAGTCCCGACATCGGCTCATCCAGAAACACCAGCTCTGGGTCGTTGATCAGCGCTTGGGCCATGCCAGTGCGCTGCAGCATGCCCTTGGAGTAGGTGCGCAGTTGTTTTTTGCGGGCCGTATCTATAGAAAGCCCCACCAGCTCCAGCAGTTGCGGGATCCGCTCCTTCAACAGGCTATTGGGCAGACCAAACACCTTGCCGGCAAACTGGAGAAACTCCCATGCCGTCAAGTAATCGTAAAAATAGGGGTTCTCCGGCAAATATCCCACCTGTTGCTTGATGGAGCGATCCCCCAGGGGTTTGCCCAGCAAAGTGCCGCTGCCGCGGGTGGGCTCCACAATGCCCAGTAGGCATTTGATGGTGGTGGTTTTCCCGGCCCCGTTGGGCCCCAGCAGCCCAAAGGTTTCTCCGCGGGCCACAGTCAGAGAAAAATCTTTGAGAGGGCTGACCACCTTGTTCAGCCAAAATCCTGTGCGATAGGTTTTGGTCAGGCCGGTGATGGCAATGACCGGCTCTGGTGCCGCGAACGCTTCTGCTGGGGAAGTGGGGGTCTCGCTCATGGACTCGCTCGTAGGTATGTTGGAGTTGAGGGAGAAAAAGGTGCCGCGAACACCGAGTTAAGGAGCACACAGTCCGCCAGGCGATAGGCTACCCAGCCTAACCTTTAGTTTACCCACAGGCTTTGTCCCAGCCTAGGCTTGCCGCAGCACTTCCGGTAGAGGAAAGGGGCCAGAGCAAACATACTCCGCGTAGGTATCCGCTTCATTCGCAACAGCGGTGCGGTTCCTTTGCCGTAGGCACAGCACTTTGCTCTGACCTCCCTTCAGTAGCATTCTCATCATCTGGGATGATTCTGGGATGATGATTTCCATCGCGTTGGCGGTGCGGAGCAAGAAAATTGAATCCAGAGGTTTTGTGCCTCTGGCCTCTGGGATCCCAGCCGGTGGTGATCATCGGCAACAGCGTTGCAGAGCAATAAGAAAGGAGTGTTTCTTGCTGGATAAGGTGCTTAGGCAGTGGAAGGAGCGGCTGTTGGCTCCAGTGCTGCAAACCCCTCTCCAACAGGTGCATCCCCTAGCCATTACCCTGTCGGGGTTTGCCATGGGCCTGGCCTCTGGCGTGGCGGCAGCTTATGGGGCCTACGGGTGGGGGCTGGGCCTGTGGTTGCTGAACCGGTTTATGGATGGGCTGGACGGCACGTTGGCTCGTCTGCAGGGACGGCAAAGCGATCTGGGGGGCTACCTGGATATGCTGCTGGACGTGGTGGTCTACGCAGTCGTTCCCCTGGGGCTGGCCTTTCACCAGGGATCCCTGCTGGGCTATGCTTCTCTGGCTCTGATGCTGGCCAGCTTTTACATCAACCTTTGCTCCTGGATGTATTTGGCAGGGCTGTTGGAAAAACGGCGTTCGCGACAGCGTTGCGGAGCAACAAGGACGGATGGCACTGTCGGGGCGGGATCCCTGGATGAACTGACCAGCTTAAGTATGCCGTCGGGGCTTATCGAGGGCAGCGAAACCATCTTTTTCTACGGCTTGTTTTTCCTTTTCCCGGAGTACATGGTGGGCTTGTTTGGGCTGATGGCGATTCTGGTGCTCTTGAGTGCTGTGCAGCGGTTGGTTTGGGCGCTGGGATCGCTTTCTGCTCCAAGGTGAGCCCGGAAAGGGTCTGTTACTATGGCTCCGTCCGGCTGGCGCGAATCGGGTTTCAAGACCTCCCCATCAAGCCCCACCGGGCAAGAGGATCCAAAATGAGAAAGCCATAGACCGAGATCTGCCGCCATGACCTCCACCCTCAACCAACGCATTCGCCACTTCTACGATGCCTCCTCCGGCCTCTGGGAGCGGGTGTGGGGGGAGCACATGCACCATGGCTATTACGAGCCGGGCCAAACCGGTAAGGATCGCCGCCAAGCTCAGATTGACTTGATTGATAGGGTTATCCAGTGGGGCCAGATCGGGGATCCCTGCCCTCCCCAGCACATTCTCGATCTTGGCTGTGGCATTGGGGGAAGCAGCTTGGAGTTAGCCCGGCGCTTCGGGGCACAGGTTACGGGCATTACCCTCAGCCCCGTCCAAGCCCAGCGGGCCGGGGAGCGCGCCCAAGAGGCCGGCCTGAGCAGCATGGTGCGATTTCAGGTGGCCGATGCCCTGGAGATGCCCTTTGCAGACAACACCTTCGATTTGGTGTGGTCTCTGGAAAGCGGCGAGCACATGCCGGATAAGCGGCAGTTTCTGGCCGAATGCTGGCGGGTATTGCAACCGGGCGGGCAGGTGATGGTGGTAACCTGGTGCCACCGCGAGGGATCCCTGAGCCAGCAGGATCAACAGCTTTTGCAGAAAATCTACGAGGTGTACTGCCTGCCCTATGTGATCAGCCTCTCCAGCTACGAGGCTCTGGCCCAACAGGTGGGCTTTGAGCAGGTGCGCAGCGCCGACTGGTCGGAGCGAGTGGCCCCTTTCTGGGATGAGGTGATCGCTTCTGCCCGCGACTGGCGCTGGATCTGGGCTTTGCTGCGCAGCGGCTGGGTTACCGTTCGCGGGGCGCTGGGGCTGGGCCTGATGCGTCGGGCTTATGCCACCGGCTTGCTCCGCTTTGGCCTGCTGACTGGGTTCAAACCTGGGGATCAGCCAAGGTAGGGATCCCTTGCTCTCCTTTGGGAGGAGGGGCGCTTGGGGAAATGGGCTCAAAAGTTGGGCTGGGGCGGTGCTGTGCCGGTGAGTTCCAGATACTTTTGCTTCACCGCCTGAATATCCTGCCACATCAACCACTTGGGGCTGCCAGGGGTGCGGTCTGGGTTGCGCAGCAGATAGGCCGGGTGAAAAATGGGCATACACCAGCGTCCCTGCCACTGGATCCATTCCCCGCGGATCTTGGTGATCCCTCGCTTCTCGCCCAAAAGGGAGCGCACCGAGGTGGCCCCCGTGAGCAGAATAATCCAGGGATCCACCAGGCGAATCTGCTCCAACAGATAGGGACGGCAGGCGTCCATCTCCTCCTGGGTGGGCACGCGGTTGTTAGGGGGGCGGCACTTGACCACATTACAGATGTAGGTGTCCTGCTCGGGATCCAGCCCCACCGAAGCCAGGATTTTATCCAGCAATTGTCCCGACTTGCCCACAAAAGGCAGCCCCTGCAGGTCTTCGCTTTCCCCTGGCCCCTCTCCGATGATTAAAATCCTTGCCTTGGGGTTGCCCCGATGCACCACCACATGGGTACGGCTGGCTGCCAAGTCGCAGCGCTGGCATACCAAACAATGCTGCTTCAGTTGCTCCAAATCCCTGTAAGTGCCGGGGGGGATGGACACCTGGGCCGACAGGGGGATCTGATCCCACTGGGGGAGTGTCTCCTCCGCCGGGGCTGGCGGCTCGATGGGATCGTCAAACAGGCTGGGCTGAAGCTCCGGCGGTTTTTTCTTGGCAGCCATTGCAAGTCGAGGTTTCCTTGTGCAGCGATCTTCGATTGCTCCCCCGCCCTTGTCAAGCTCAAGGCCAACCTGCCGGCAGGGGAGAACCTTTACTCCTTGTTAAACTGAGAAAACGAAAACTTGCGCCGGCCTTAGCTCGTCTCTACTCCCTGAGCCTGCCATGCTGCTTTTGTCCAAAGAACTGCCCAACCTGAACTACCGTCATACTCTACAGCGCTTCGACGAGGATTGGCGGGATCCCCTCTCTGCCTTGTTGGGTTGGGGTCGGGCTGCTGGTGCGGAATTGGTGGAGATTTTCCTAGAACGGGGCAATTCCATCAGTTGCCTGGCCGAAGATGACGCCATCACCAGCATCACCCCACGGCTCTCCACCGGGGCCGGCGTGCGGGTGTTTCGCGGCTTGGCCGACTGCTACGTCAGCACCAACGATCTGTCCTTTGCCGGTCTCAAGGCTGCTCTGGAGAAGGGCCTTTCGCTGATGGGCCTCACCCCTCCCGGCCCCACAGCGCTGGTTTCTGCCATCAACCTGGAGATGCTGCAGGACTACGGCGAGCGTCGCCGCAAAGATGGCTGGTTGAAGGAATGTAGCCCCATTGCGGAGATGGGGGAGATCCTGCTCAAAGCCAACGAGCAACTGGGTCGCCAAGCCCGCCATGTGCAGTCCCGCCGCACCACCTATTTCCGCGATTGGCAAGAGATTCTGGTGGCCTGCAGCGATGGCACCTTTGTGCGGGATGTGCGCCTCACCCAATCCGTGAGCTCTACGCTGCTCTGTGCCGATGGATCCCATCGCGCCTCTGTCAGTCAACGCTCCGGCGGTACGGGGGATCCCGACTTTCTGCGCCGCTGGGATCTGGAGGCCCACAGCCGGGAGCTGGCAGAAGCTGCCGGCCAGATGCTCTATGCCGACTACGTGGAATCCGGCACCTACCCGATTGTGATGTCCAACGCTTTTGGCGGCGTTATCTTCCACGAAGCCTGCGGCCACTTGTTGGAAACCACCCAGATTGAGCGCAAAACCACTCCCTTTGCCGACAAAAAAGGCCAGAAAATTGCCCACAAAAACCTCACCGCCTGGGACGAAGGTCTCTCTGAAGGGGCCTTTGGCAGCCTGGATGTGGACGACGAGGGCATGCCGGTCCAGCGCACTTTGCTAATTGAAAAGGGCATTTTGAAGAACTTCCTGGCCGACCGGGCCGGCTCAATGCGCACCGGCCACCCCCGCACCGGCAGCGGTCGCCGCCAAAACTACACCTTTGCCCCCGCCAGCCGTATGCGCAATACCTACATTGCCCCCGGAGATGCAGAGTTGGACGATCTTTTTGCTTCTATCGACAAAGGCATCTATTGCAAGCGCATGGGGGGAGGGAGCGTCGGCCCAACCGGGCAATTTAACTTTGCCGTCGAAGAAGCTTATCTTATCCAAAACGGCAAAATTACCAAGCCCCTCAAGGGAGCCACCCTGATCGGAGAAGCCAAAGACATCTTGACCAAAATCTCCATGTGTTCCAAAGACCTCAGCTTGGCAGCTGGGTTCTGTGGCTCTGTAAGTGGCAGCATTTACGTCACCGTCGGGCAGCCTCACATCAAGGTAGATTCCATTACCGTGGGCGGTCGCTAATTCCAGGGATCCACCTCGACATGGCCTATGACAACGTCTGCAAATATCTGGCCGAGCGTTTCCCAGAGCAGTTTGCCCGCTGGCTCATGGGAGAAGTGGCTCGGCTCCGACTCTATCGGAGGTATCCTCACCTATCGGTGCAGCAGGTGGTCAAGGTGCTCCGCACCGCTAACGCGATTGACTTGCGCAAAACGGGGTCGGAGCGAGTTTTCCAGACCTCTTTTCGTCTAGAGAGGCTGAGCCATGAGTTTGATGTTGTCCGCCTGTGGGAATGCGATTTGAGGGCCGGAGCGGATCGGCAAGCCCTGCTACCGTTTCGGGTTCTAAGCCAGGTGGAAGATCCAGCAGAAACCTTGCGAGAGGTGGTCAGTGAGCTAGAGAGCTTGGCAGACCCCAGTGAGAGAAGGGAATTGGCAGCCGCAACAGCCGTCTTGGCGGGACTAGCATTGGATCGGGGTTTGATTGGCAGATCATGAGGTCTTTGGATATGAGGGAATCGGTGATCTACCAAGAGTGGCGGGCAGAAGCTCTGCGAGAGGGACTGGAAGAAGGACGCAAAGAAGGACGCAGAGAAGGACTACAACTGGGCCTTCAACAAGGGCTACAACAAGGATTGCAACAAGGATTACAACAGGGATTGCAACACGGGGAAGCAACGCTGGTTTTGCGGCTGCTCAGGCGGAAGTTGGGATCCCTTGACCCGGCCCTTGAGAATAAGATTTGGGCTTTGTCAACGTCACAACTGGAGGCGCTGGGGGAAGCTCTGTTGGACTTCAGCAGCTCGGAAGAGTTGACCGCCTGGCTGGCCCGTCAGCTAGAAACCGCAGGAGCCCCGCTCTCTGCCCACAGGGCAAGGGTCGGGAGGAATGTGAGTAAAATGCAATAAGGCTATGACCCAAGTCCTGACCGTTTCTTGCAAGCTCAAGGTGTCCCAGTCGCAAGCCGCCAAATTGGACGAGACAAAGGACTCCGTCCCGCTGACGCGATTGGATGCTTTGTCGCTACGCGACGCTAACGCGAACGGCCAAGCCTTGAACTGGGTCAACCAAAACACACCCGAGAAAGTCGTCAACCCACTGAAACTCCAATCCCTGTGCTACTACGAAATCCGTGCCCGTTTCGGCTTGTCCAGTAATTTGGCAAGGACTACGTCCCGCTTACGCGACCAACAGATATGCAGACGGGTAGCGTCTGCTCGCAAGGTGGCACAACAGAAAAACCGCCCGGTCAAAGCGTTGTCGCTACGCGACGCTAACGCGAACAAGGGTGGCTTCGCTACCTACGACGCTCGTATCTTTTCGTTTCGCGAGAAAGACTGGACGGTGTCGCTCACCACGGTGGAGGGTCGAGAACGCTTTGAGCTGGCGATTGGTCATTACCAGAGAGAACAGTTGGCAGGCTCCAATCCCAAAAAGACCTCCGGTCCGCTGACGCGAACGGCCACTCT
>NZ_JANSHW010000318.1:0-8501 GCF_047461815.1 Synechococcus sp. R6-10 | reverse complement strand
CGCGTTAGCGGGACGGAGTCCTTTCGCGTTAGCGGGACGGAGTCCTTTCGCGTTAGCGGGACGGAGTCCTTTGTCCCCCAGCCATGTGGACGCGAAGGGGACAAACTCACCTCCCCGCCGCTGAAAAAGGGCCAGAGGGGATCCCTGGAGTTCCCTTAGTTGCCGCAAGGGAGAGGCTATGCCCGCTGTGCGATCGTAGACCGCGTAGTAGCTGACGCCGGCGCGGGCATAGTCTTTGCGTTTGCGGCCCAGCTCTTCCCCTTTGCGCTTGGAGACAATCTCAATGACCACATCCGGCGGCTTACCCATCTCCCAGACCAGGTAGGTGCGATCTTCCTTGCGCTCAAAGCTGGCGGGGGGAGCCACCTCCAGGCTGAGCGTCACATCGGGCATCAGGGGGGGCAGTTTGAGGGCAGAGAACAGGCCAATATTGGCTGTGGCCAAAAAGGGGATCAGCTCCCCCGTGTCTTCGGCCTTGGGCTGGAAGGAGGCGTAGAGAGCGCTGGTGAGCAGGCGCTGCAGCTTCTCCGAGTGAATGCTGTCCACAGGCTCATCGTCCTCGATGACCAGGTCGCTGTTCGCGCAGCGGGTGTAGCCTTTATCCGGTGGCGGAGGAAATGCCGTCTTTGGCATCGAGGGCTGGACTGGGCTGGAGGGTGCGGAAACCATGCTCACCGGGATCCCTTGCTGGTGCCGCTAACTGAGGGCTGGGGTTTGACTCATGCTACTGAGCTGTTCGCGCAGCAGGCGTAACCTTTTTTGAGAGTAACAAAAGTCTTCGGGAAAGTGATGAAGGCACCACCAGAGCAGCCGACGATGTTCCTGCAGCAGGCGTAGCCTCTGGAGATAGGGCGCAGCAAAACCCGGCGACGGGATGAAGTGCAAGGGGATTTTCTTGGGCAACTGCCCTCATTCTGGGCTCTGGGAACTGGGCAGAGCCACGAGCAGAGCCTCCAGCACCCGCTGCACCCGGCTCAAGCGCAATCCATAATCTGACAAAACGGGACTGTTGGGAATGATGGCGTGGCGAAACCCCAGCTTGCTGGCTTCTTTCAAGCGCTGCTCCAATTGGGCCACCGGGCGCACCTGTCCTCCCAACCCCACTTCGCCAATCAGGACTGTAAAAGGATCCACTTGGCGATCCCGGAAGCTGGCGGCCACGGCCACTGCTACCCCCAAGTCGGCAGCCGGCTCGGCTACCTGAATGCCGCCGGCAGAGGCGATGTAAGCATCGTATTTGGAAAGCGGGATCCCCACCCGTTTTTCCAGCACAGCCAAGATCTGCAAAAAGCGGTTGATTTCAATGCCGGTGGAGGTGCGGCGGGGGGAGCTGTAGCTGGTGGGGCTGACTAGGGCCTGCACTTCCACCACCAAGGGGCGGGTGCCCTCGCAGGCGACGATGGTGGCTGTTCCGGGCATGGCCTGATCCCGGCTACTCAAAAAAAGCTGCGAGGGGTTCTCCACCTCCACCAAGCCAGAGGCGGTCATCTCAAAAACACCCATTTCCTGGGCTGCCCCAAAGCGGTTTTTGACGGCGCGCAATAGGCGGTGGCTTTGGAAGCGATCCCCCTCAAAGTACAAGACCGTGTCCACCAAATGCTCCAGCACCTTCGGCCCGGCCAGGGATCCGTCTTTGGTAACATGGCCTACAATCAGCAGAGCCACCCCCAGTTTTTTGGCCAGCCGCATTAACAGGCCGGTGCATTCCCGCACCTGGGAAACGGATCCCGGCGCCGAGGTGAGTTGCCCCCAGAAGATGGCTTGAATGCTGTCGATCACCGCCACCTGCGGTTGCAGAGCCTGGATCTCCGCCACGATGGCCTCCAGGTCGGTCTCGGCCAAGAGGTAGAGCTGCTCGCTTTCCACCCCCAGCCGCTCGGCGCGTAGCTTGATCTGCTGGGCTGATTCTTCCCCCGACACGTATAAGATGGGCCCGCTCTTGGCCAGGTGGGCAGCGCTCTGCAGCAGCAGGGTGCTCTTGCCAATGCCCGGATCCCCGCCAATCAACACCAGGGATCCCGGCACAATGCCACCTCCCAACACCCGGTCAAACTCGCCATAGCCGGAGGAGAGGCGAGGGTGGCGATCTGAGGAGACCTGGGAGAGGGGGAGGGCCGACCGGGGGATCCCATTGGCGCGGTTGGACCTAGGAGCGAGGGCTTGGGCCCGTGGGGACTTGGCCGCTGGGGCGACGACCACTTCCGTCAGGGTGTTCCAGGCGCCGCAATGGTCGCAGCGGCCCAAAAACTTGGCATAGCGCTCGCCGCACTGGCTGCACTCCCAGACGGTTTTGGCCTTGGCCATAGCCGGGGACTCCTAGGCCTGGGGAGCAGCGGCGACAGGGAGGGGCACCTCCGGCAAGACCAGGGATCCGCACTGGGCGTGGTGGCGCAGCAGATGGTCGCAGAGGACCAGGGCCACCATCGCCTCCACCATCGGCACTGCCCGCGGCAAGACACAGGGATCGTGGCGTCCCCGCGCCGCCAAAACCGTCTCTTGCCCATTGAGGGTGACGGTGTTTTGAGGCTGGCGAATGGTGGCAGTGGGCTTAAAGGCTACCCGCAGGACGATGTCTTCGCCGTTGCTGATGCCCCCCTGGATGCCGCCGGAGCGGTTGCTGTGGGTGCGCCAGCCGCCGGGGGTCATGTAAAACTCGTCGTTGTGCTGCTTGCCCGTCAGGTAGGTGCCGGCAAACCCCGAGCCAATCTCAAACCCCTTGCTGGCTGGCAGGGACATCACCGCCTTGGCCAAGTCGGCCTCCAGCTTGTCAAACACCGGGGATCCCAGCCCGCGCGGCACCCGGCGGGCTACACACTCCACCACTCCCCCCAGCGAATCCCCTTCCCGCGCCGCCTCCTCAATTTTTTGGATCATGGCCGCCGCCGCTTGGGGATCGGGGCAGCGGACGATGTTGGCCTCCACCTGCTCTGCAGTTACCGAGCTGGGATCCACCTGGGCTTCCACGTCTTTTACCCGCTGCACGTAGGCCAGGATCTCCACCCCTGCCGCTAGGCGCAGGATCTTCTTGGCAATGGCCCCGGCAGCCACCCGGCCAATGGTTTCTCGCGCTGAGGCCCGTCCGCCCCCCTGCCAGTTGCGGATGCCGTACTTGGCCTGGTAGGTGGCATCGGCATGGGAAGGGCGGAAGGTGGTGGCCATCTCCTGGTAGTCCTGGGGGCGGGCATCCTGGTTGCGTACCAGGATGTGGATGGGGGTGCCAAGGGTGAGGCCCTGGAAGACTCCCGAAGTGATCTCGCAGCGATCGGCTTCCTGGCGCGGCGTGGTGATGGGGCTCTGGCCAGGACGCCGCCGATCCAGCTCTGCCTGAATGTCGGCCTCGCTCAAGGGCAGCCGCGGCGGGCAGCCATCCACCACCACCCCCACCGCCCCCCCGTGGGACTCGCCATAGGTGGTCACGCAAAACAGGACACCGAAGGAGTTGCCGTTGGCCATGGGATCCCCAAGCAAGAAGCCGTTACTCGCAGGCGTCTGGGAGAGACTGTTTTCTATTCTGCACTAGGGGAGTGGCGGGCAGTGCGGTGCAGCTGGCGGCAGCCGGCAATTCCCCGCAACACCAGGTGGGGATCCCAGCGCAGCTCTGGGTCAAGCGGGCCCAAGTGAGGGTGGAGCCACTTCCCATCCCCGCCGGTCAGCAGCAGGGGGCCTTGGGGAAAGCGGCGACGCCAGTCGGCAATGAACTCGCGCAAGCCAGCCAAGAGGGTGTGGAGGATGCCGCTGCGGATGGCAGCCACGGTGTCGTTGGCCCAGCGAGGGGGCAAGGGATCCTGCGGATCCCACTGCACTTTGGGCAGCAGGGCTGTGTGATCAGCCAACGCCTGCGCCTGCAACCCCAGGCCGGGCAAGATGGCCCCTCCCACCAGGGATCCTTCAGAGTCAGCTCCTGTGAGGGTCAGGGCAGTACCCGCGTCGATGACCAAACAGGGCCAGCCGTAGTGGATCCCAGCAGCCCACAGGGCCAAAGCCCGATCCAGCCCCAGCCCCGGGTAGGGATCCCGCAGCGGCACCTGCGATAGCTCCAATCGATGCACCCAAGGGGATTCCGGCGGCAGGGGAGCAGAGCCCACAGGAGCCAGCCACAGCTCTGTCTGCTGCGGCCAGGACAAGGGCTGGTGGGCAGGAAACTGCTCCACCTTCACCAGGGTCTCCCCCACAAACCAGCCCCAGCGCACGTGAGTGTTGCCCAGCACGGCTGCCAGCCATTCACGACAGCGGTGCGAAGCGCTGAGATCTGCCCCCTCCTCAAAACTCATGCAGCAGCTCTGCCTCCACGCGAAACAGCTCCACCGGCTGGTCGACAGGGATCCCGGCCAACCTCTTGGCAGTGGCGAGCTGCCATTCCGTCGTCAAAGCCTCTCCCGGCAGCAACACCGCTCCCCGGGTTCCAGAGCGGACAAATAGGCCCATGCGGGTGGGATCCACCTGCTCCACAGCGGCAAAAGGACTCCGTCCCGCCGACGCAATGGGCACCACCCGCCGCACAATGGCTACCTGAATGGAGGCCGACTCCAGCTCCCCGGGTTGCAGAGGTACGTAGCGCCAATCGCGGGTGACTGCCCCCACCGCCGCCCGGATGGTGGCCCTGACCAGGTCCTCGCCGCTGGGATCCAAGCTGCCCCAGCAGCCACGGGGCCGACCCTCTGTACTCACCGTTACAAAAACCCCCGCAGAGCGCCGCCAGTGGGGCGGGATCTCCTCTGGAGGTGGCAGCACCTGGCCGGTGGCGAAGTAGTAGGCAATGGCCTGACGCGCCAGCGCCGGCAGGGTGTCAGGGAGAGGTTGTCGCCGGCTGGGAGAGGGGATCCCTGCTGATCGCGTTAGCGGGACGGAGTCCTTATTGAACTCCGTCTCGCCCGTGCGGTTGTGCCAGCGGTGCGGACCACCCACGGATCCCGTCCACAACCCCAGCCCTGCAGCCAGGAGCAGGCCGAGAAGACCCAGCAATCGAACCGTGAAGTGAACTCGGCAGGTGAACACCCAAGAGAATCCCGTTGGTGGTCACAACAACCGTACTCTAAAAGCTACGCCCTCTCTGCTGCAAATACTTGAAAACGGTGTTTAGATCCTTGTCGCCGCGCCCAGAACAGTTGACCACTACCCGTTGCTGGGATCCGAGCTGTGGGGCCAAAGTTTTCAGGTAGGCCAGCGCATGGGCCGTCTCCAGCGCGGGGATGATCCCCTCCAGGCGCGACAGCAGCAGCAGCGCTTCCACCGCTTCGTCGTCAGTAACCGCGTAGTACTCGGCCCGCCCGATTTCTTTTAGGTAGCTGTGCTCTGGCCCCACGCCAGGATAATCCAAGCCAGCGCTGATGGAGTGGGCCTCCTGCACCTGACCTTCTTCATCCTGCAGCAGGTAGCTCATCGCCCCGTGCAAGACCCCGATGCGACCGCGGTTGAGGGTAGCGGCGTGGCGGGGCGTGTGCAGCCCTTCTCCGGCGGCTTCGATGCCGATCAGTCGCACCCCTGGATCCCGGACAAACTCGTTAAACAGGCCCAGGGCATTGGATCCGCCTCCCACACAGGCTAGCAGCACATCCGGCAGCCCTCCCCACTTCTCCTGGCATTGCTGCCGCGTCTCCTGGCCGATGACATCGTGAAAGGCCCGCACCAGCTTCGGGTAAGGGTGGGGCCCTGCCACCGTACCGATCACATAGTGGGTGGTCTCCACATTCGTCACCCAGTCGCGGATCGCCTCCGACAGAGCATCTTTGAGGGTACGCGTGCCCGCCTCCACCCCCCGCACCTCAGCACCCAGCAGGCGCATTCGCTGCACGTTGGGGGCCTGCCGCTCCATATCCAGTGCCCCCATGTAGATAACGCATTCCAGCCCAAAACGAGCACACACGGTTGCCGTGGCCACCCCATGTTGCCCGGCGCCGGTCTCGGCGATCACCCGTCGCTTGCCCATGCGCACCGCCAGCAGCACTTGGCCAAGGGCGTTGTTAATTTTGTGGGCGCCGGTGTGGTTGAGATCTTCCCGCTTCAGGTAGATCTGCGGGCCGCCGTAGTATTCGGTTAGCCGCTGGGCAAAGTAGAGGGGGCTGGGCCGCCCGACAAAATCCCGCAGCAGGCTGTGAAACTCAGCGCGAAAATCGGGATCCCGCCAGTGATGCTCAAAGGCTTCCTCCAGCTCCGTTAGGGCGCTCATCAGGGTTTCCGGCACAAACCGACCCCCAAACGGCCCAAACCGCCCCTGGGGATCCGGACGCACCTGCGGGTCAAGGGGATCCAAAACACGAGGGGAAAAAGCAAAAGAAGCTGAGGTCATGGCAGAGTCCGTCCGGGCCTTGTAGCCTGCAACTAGAGAGAGGCTTTCCCATTCTACAGAAGGAAGGGGCGATGACCAGTCTCGCCTCTCTTCTTCTGCCGTGGGATCCCGAAAAGTTGTTTTGAACAAGGGTCTTCCCAGGATTTTTAAGATAAGGCCGTCCGATTTTGAGGCGGCCTTATGGACAAGCATCTGCAAGAGTTGCTCCAGCAAGAAGATCAAAAGCGCAGAGATGAAGAGGTGCGGCGCACCTATGCCCTTTCTCAAAAGTCCGAGGGGATGGTGATCCTTCTGTCTATTCTGCTTGCCTTCGGAGCCTACCTCTACACGCGGCGGTGGAAAGCTTTGATGGTTTTTCTGGGCTGGTGTTTCTTCCTTGGCGTGTTGTTTAGCGACGACGAGGGAGAGGTTTCCCTACCCGGACTGTTTCTGGCCTCCACCTGGGCAGCGGTAGACAATTGCAGCGCTATCCAGCGGGCAAGAGAAGAAATTGAACGGCTGCGCTCCGGCCAAAACCCTGATGTTGATCGGCAAACTTAAACTTGGTCGACAAAACAAAATAGTGGCCCAAAAATCGGTATTTTATTTCAAACTCTCGAAAAAGATGCTATACCTACTATTTCAAGTGGCACCCAGATACAAGCGGCGCAACCGACCCATTCTCAACGGCAGTGAAACTTGGATTCCTATTCCCTTTGTCTTTTGGGAAAGAGCTTGGACAAACCAAATTCTGTCCCCATAGGAGAGGGGCTGGAGGTGAGAGAGCTTAGGATAGCTACAGATTAGAGCAATCAAAACCATGAAGTCTGCTGCTCGCCTAGCTTGTCTGCTTGCCGGACTGATCCTAGGAGCGGGGATCCCCGTCATTGCTCCCGCCCCTGCCCTTCCCGTTGCCCAAGCCGGTTTCCGGCCCTATCTCAATGCCCGTTTCGGCTACCGCATCGACTACCCGGCAGACTTCATTCCGCAAGGGGAATCGGACAACGGCGATGGCCAAGTGTTTCTCGGTCAAGACGGGGCTGAGCTGCGCGTTTGGGGTGGGTACAACATTTTTCAAGCAACGCCCGCCAGCGCCCTGCAGGAAGAACTTCGCCGCAGCCGGGAAAACCAGCGCCGGGTTACTTACCAAGCTGTTGGCCGGGATTTCTTTGTGGTCTCCGGCTACGAGCCCGTTCGTGTCAGCGGTGCGGAGCCCTTTGGCCAGCGGATTTTCTATCTCAAAACAGTTGTCCGCCCTTCGCTGCAAGCTGGCTTTGAGTTCGTGTACCCGGCCAGCCGGCGCGAGCGCTATGACCGAGATGTGGAAGCTATAGCCCGTTCCCTGCGCCTTGCCGATCCCTGAGCTAGACCCAAGTTGGGGCATGATCGTAGGGATCCCTGGCAAAACCCAATGGCCGAGAGACCGCTGGATAGTTGGCTGCAGGAACGCATGCGGGTTGTTGGCCTGTCTTCTTGGCGGGCTTTACAGGCCCAGGCCGGGATCAGCCGCCGCGCCCTTGATCAGGTGCGCCAGGGGAAGTGGGGATCCCTGCGCCTGGAGCAACTGCAAAAGTTGGCTGCCGCTCTGCAGTGGGATTTGGGATCCCTACTGCGCCTCAACGGGAATGACAAAATGGGAGCCACCGATTCCTCAGAAGTCCTCTTCTCTCTGCTGCAGCCGCTGCTGACCAGCTACCCCACTGTCCGCCAGATTGCCCAGCGCAAGCCCGATTGGCCGGCCCAAAACGTGACAGCTCTGTTTCGCTCCTTAGACGCTCTGCTGCAGCGCTGGGGGTATGAGCCCATCGGCAACCCCCTGGAGTCCGTCCCCTTTGATCCGCAACTGCATCAACCGGATCAGCCGGATATTCAAAAGGGGGATCCCGTTTACATTCGCTTTGTCGGCTACCGCCGCGGTGACCACATCCTCTGCCCAGCCAAAGTCAGCCGTTCCCTGCCTGGAGGATTGAGCTGATGGCACCTGCCCCCAAAGCGACCCTAGCCATTGATTTTGGCACCAGCAACACGGTGGTGGCAGTTTGGGATCCCGCCCAAGCAGTGCCCCGTCTCCTCACTCTTCCCGGCCTCTCTCGCCCAGACCACTCGGCTATTCCCAGCTTGGTCTACGTGAAGGGAAAAGGCCAGCTCCTGGTGGGGGAAACCGTGCGCGCCGGTCGGTGGGGGGCAGTGGATCCGCAACGGCTGTTTCAGGGGTTTAAGCGGGACTTGGTGGCGG
>NZ_JANSHW010000317.1:0-644 GCF_047461815.1 Synechococcus sp. R6-10 | reverse complement strand
AATCCGTACTGAACATATTATACATTATTTTCAGTATAGTTGAGCTTATTATTGACTAGAGTCATGCTCCTGACCGTCCTGAAGACTTCCTTCCAGATCACCCTGGCTCCCCTATCCATCGACCGTGTCCACCAAGAGGCCTCCCATCCGGGCAATGGAGCTGTGGTGGTGATGAGCGGCACTGTTCGAGACAACACCAATGGCCGCCCTGTCGATTACCTGGAATACCAAGCCTACGAGCCCATGGCTCTGAAGGTCTTCGCCGATATTGCCCGACAAATTCAGCAGCGCTGGCCAGATGCCAACAGTGTGGTCATCCACCACCGCATCGGCAAGCTGCGCATTGGCGAGATCAGCGTCTTGGTGGCGGTGGGCACCCCTCATCGGGCCGAAGGGTTTGCTGCCTGCCAATTTGCCATCGACACCCTCAAGCACAACGCCCCCATCTGGAAAAAAGAATACTGGCGAGATGGCACCAGCGCCTGGGTGAGCCTTGGCGCTTGCGAGCTCTCTTCGGCATAGATCCCCCTACACCATACCCACTTGCTCAGCCAAACCCAATTGCTGGCGGGCTGTTTGGCAATCTTGCTGAATTTGCTGAATCAAATCTGCCACCGTGGGAAATCTCCGCTCTGGGCGGATAA
>NZ_JANSHW010000316.1:0-3560 GCF_047461815.1 Synechococcus sp. R6-10 | reverse complement strand
GCCAGCCTACTGGGTTTTCTCTACTGGTCAATTCACGGGGGCCGTCCCCTGCTGATGCTCCTGGCTGGGATCCACGGCTTGGTGATGAGTGCTGCTCGGATTGTCGGCTTGCCGGTGGCGCTGCTCCCTTTTTTGAATCTCCTGAAAGCGGGGGAGAGAACCCAAGCCCGCCGTTGGTTTTGGACGAGTATGGCAGCGAGCTTGGCTCTGTTGGGTGGCCTGGGCTTTTTTCTCTACTGTCAGCTCCGCTTCGGACGCTGGGATCTCTACCTGGAAATGCAGCGTTACTTTACCGGCGTGAAAGCCAATTATCAAGCTATTTTCCAAGCTCGCACATATGTCCTTTCCGCCGAACGCTGGCAAAGCTTACTCTCTCTTTCTGCACCGATGAAAGACCCTGGGCTGTGGGCTGACGCTCTTAGCCAACTGTTTGTGTCTGCCACCCTGGGATCCCTGCTTGTTACAGGTTTAATGGATGCGGCAGGAGTTATGGCAGGTAGAAGCCAGTGTTGGCGGGAGCGGCTGGGATTTCATCTGGCTGCTTGGGCCATGTTTTACATTGCCCTGACGGGTACGAGCCCCTTGGGCCAGCGAAGCATGAGCCGCTATTGTCTGCCGGTTCACATCCTGCAGGTGTTGGCGTTGGTACATTGGGCCAAACACACCGATTTCAGCTTCATCCCCCAAAGGGTGCTTGGCTATCTTGGCACTATCCTGAAGCTGGGCTACGGGCTTCTAGCTTTGATCTTCCTCGCCCTCAACCAAATCCTCACCTGGCGCTACGTCCACCATCTCTGGGTGGCTTGACTCCGCTTTCCTGAAGATAGGATGTGAGGGATCCCAACTTCTCACCGGCTGAGAGCTGTGGCCTTCTCTTCTCCCCGCAAGTCTCCCCGTCAAAACTCAGCCCCGCGTGTCGCTCAGACCCTTGAGCCCACCAAAATTTACCCCTGCCCGTGCTGCCACCAAGGTCAGTTACGCCTGATCACCCTAACCGAAGCCTTTGGGTGTAGCCGTTGCCAGCATATTTTTGCCATTACCCCCGACCGCCTGTACATCGAGCAACTGGCCGTTTCTTATCCCTATCGCAAAATGTGGTTCTGGAACGGCTACCAATGGGTGTTGCGGCGGGAAAACACCCTACAGGGATCCGCGCTCTTGGGCCTCACCCTCAGCTTGGGCATTGTCTTGGCGGTTGGGTTCATCGGCGCAGTGCTCTTCCCAAACCAAACCCAGTTGCTCAGTTGGTTCATGATTCTCGGCTTGTTGCTAACGCTGCTGATGGTAACGGCGATCCTGCTGCTGCGGCGGCCCTGAGGTGAGTGAGATTTTCTCCAGCGACTGGTCTCCAGAATTGGCAGCCCCAGCACTTGTGGATCCAACCATTTCTTGTTAGCAGTGGTCTGGAGAACGCAGCGGGTCTGTCTCTAATGGGCTAGGCGGGAGAAGTTCAAGTGACAGATTTCGGTTCAGACTTTGACTTAGGTACCACTCTGCGACAGGTACGCCGCTTACTACCGCAGATGCAGCGGTTGAGCAGCCAAACCAAGCGCCAGGCCCTGCTGGCTCTCTCGCGGTGTTTGTTGGAGCGCTCCGATCTGCTCCTGGAAGCCAATACCCTCGACCTGGAAAGTTGCCGCGAGCAAACCGTACCGGAGTGGATCCTCAACGGCCTGAAGCTCACCCCCGAGCGTCTACAGCGATCCGCCCAGTTGCTGACTCTCCTGGCCCAGCAGCCGGATCCCATTGGCAAGCTGGAGAAAGGGCACCGCCAGGAGAATGGCCTGTTTATTGGCCGCTACCGCGTCCCGTTGGGGTTGATTGCTCTGGTCTACGAAATCTACCCCGAGTTTGCCTTAAATGGCATTGGCATGTGCCTAAAAACAGGAAATGGCGTGATTTTGGCCAGCAGCGGTCCCATCCAGAAAACTCACCAGGCTATGGTCAACCTGTTGGCAGAGACGGCTTATGAGCACGGGATCCCGGAAGGAGCCATTCAAACCTTGCCCGCCCAAGACCAAACGGCGGATCCCCAAGCAGATTCCCCACTGTTGCCGTTGCTACAGCAAACCCGCTACCTCGACCTGGTGATTCCCTGCGGTCGCCCCGGCTGGGTGGAGTTCCTGTTGCAGGCCAGCAAAGTGCCGACTCTGGCTACCCATTTGGGCTACGGCCACATCTATCTGGATCGCACTGCCCCTTGGCCCTTGGTCAAGTCGGCTTTGTTGGATCCCCTGGCCCAGTACGGCTCAGAAGGGATCCCTATCTATCAGCCTCTCACCCTCTGGCTGCTGATCCACACCGATTGGGCCACCAACCATCTGACCGCCTTGATTGAGGACTTGCTGGGTCACGGGATCGATATCCAGGCAGCCGCCCCCATTCTGGAACAGTTCCCGCAGCTCCAGCCGCTTGGGCAAGGCTTTGACTCGACGGAACGACCTCATCTGCGCCTGCAGCCCATTGCCGACCTGACGGAGGCGATCGCCTGGATTAACAAAAATGGTTGCCGTCAATCGGAGACGATCCTCACCGATAGCCAATCGGCGGCCCAGCGCTTTCTCCAGGAAGTAGATGCCGCCCTGATCCACATCAACACTTCCCCCCTCTCGGCAGGCCGGGGAGCTGGGATCCCCACGTTGGGAGCGTTTCGCGACCTGTCTTTGGGCATTTCTACTCAGCGGCTGCACGTGCGCGGGCCCATCGACGTGGAAGCCCTGACAACGGTGAAGATGGTGGCTCAGGGCGATCTGTAGAGCCGGGCAGCAACCCAACTGATGCGCCAAGGTTGGCCGGTCTGCCCAAGATCCAAGAGCTGGGATGAGGCTGGAGAATGAGAATGTAGATCGCCATCAGCTCAACATCCAACTGAGCCCAAAGGGAGGACTTTTTTGGGGATCGACCTTCGCAGTTACGTGTTTTTGGATCGGCTGCAACCCCAGTATGCTGCTTATCTGGGCACAGTAGCCTACGGCTTTTTGCCCCTGCCTGGGGACACTTCTTTGTGGGTCGAGATTTCCCCCGGCATCGAGATCAACCGCGTTATGGATATTGCCCTGAAGGCCACCTCGGTGAGGCCGGGGCTGCAGGTGGTGGAACGCCTCTACGGCCTTCTGGAAGTACACTCCAGCAACCAAGGGGATACCCGCACCGCCGGACGGGCGATTCTGGCTGCCTTAGGGGTGAGTGAACAGGAGCGCCTCAAGCCCCGCATCATCTCCAGCCAGATCATCCGCAACATCGATCCCCACCAAACCCAGTTGATTAACCGTTCCCGCCGTGGCCAAATGCTCCTGGCCGGCCAAACCCTCTATATCCTGGAGGTGCAACCGGCAGGCTATGCCCCCCTGGCTGCCAACGAGGCAGAAAAATCTGCCCAGATCAACATCCTGGAGGTGATGCCTTTCGGTAGCTTTGGCCGCGTGTACTTGGGAGGGGAAGAGCGAGATATTCTGGCCGCCTGCCGCGCTGCCGAAGCCGTTTTGGCGGGGGTTTCCGGTCGGGAGCCCCTCTTGTTGCCTGAGGAGGTGTAGCCAATGGCAGACTCCGATCCCAAGCCA
>NZ_JANSHW010000315.1:0-3626 GCF_047461815.1 Synechococcus sp. R6-10 | reverse complement strand
TAATCCGTACTGAACATATTATACATTATTTTCAGTATAGTTGAGCTTATTATTGACTAGAGTCATGCTCCAAAAAAGACAGAAGTTGCTGAGCTACACTCGCTACACGAAGGGGCGCCGGTCAGCCCGTCTCTGCCGTTACAAAAGCCAGGCGTCATAGCCATAGTCCGACCAAGGGCTGGCCCCAGAAGAAGGCAAAAGAAATGCACGATGGAAGCCATGGTCGCATCAGCGTTGGGTAGCAACCTCGATCCGGCCAATCTGGATCAGACGGAAGCAAGCCGAGGCTTGGCCCGCCTGGGGATCGATGTGGGGGGCACCTTTACCGATCTGGTGCTCCTGCGCGACGGCCAGATGCAGACGGCGAAGGTGCTGTCTACCCCCAGCCCTGAGGAGGGGGTCTTTGCGGCGCTGGACAAGCTGGGGGTGCTCTGGGTTGACCTCTTCTGTCATGGCATGACGGTGGCCACCAACGCGCTGCTGGAGCGCAAGGGATCCCCCACCCTGTTTTTGACCACGGCGGGCTTTCGGGATGTGCTGGCCATTGCCCGTCAAAACCGCCCCTCTCTGTATGACCTGACACAGCCCAAGCCGGAGCCAGTGGTGCCCCGCCACCATTGCCTGGAGGTGAAGGAGCGCTGCAGCGCGGGCGGAGTGTTGGAGCCGCTCACCGATGCCGAAATCCGGCGGGTGGTGCAGGAGGTGGGGGAACGGGTGCAGCGGGATGGGATCCGCGCTATTGGGGTGGGGTTTTTGTTTTCTTTTCTCTACCCGGAGCACGAACAGCGGCTGGGAATGGCCTTGCGACAGGCTTTCCCGGAGCTACATCTTTCCCTGTCTTGCGAGGTGGCGCCGGAGTTCCGAGAATACGAGCGCTTCAGCACCACCGCCATCGATGCCTACCTCAGCCCGGCATTGGCGGGCTACCTGCACCGCTTGGCCCAAGGATGTCGGGAGCGAGGGATCCCCCAACCGTTGATCATGCAGTCTTCCGGCGGGGTGACCTCCATCCCTCAGGCGGCGGCCCATGCTTCGCTGGCTTTGCTCTCAGGGCCGGCAGGCGGAGTTTACGGGGCGGCCTATCTGGGTCGGCTGAGTGGCTACCCCCACTTGCTCAGCTTCGATATGGGGGGAACCAGCACAGATGTGGCCTTGATCCAAGATGGGATCCCCCAGGTTACTCCCGCAGCGGTGGTGTGCGGCTTGCCCGTGCAACAGCCCCAAATTGATATCCACACCGTCAGTGCCGGCGGCGGATCCCTGGCCCATTTGCTGCCCGGCGGTGGGCTTCAGGTGGGGCCAGAGAGTGCCGGATCCAACCCCGGGCCGGCCTGCTACGGTCGGGGGGGAACAGCTCCGACGGTTACCGATGCCAACCTCTGGCTGGGGTACCTGCCGGATGGCGGTCGGCTGGGCAACTCGGTGCAGCTACGGCGGGGGCTAGCGGAACAGGCTATTGCCACGCTGGCGGATCCCTTGGGCTTGAGCTTGCAGGAAACTGCCGTTGGCATTCGCACCTTGGCGAATGTCGCCATGTCGCGGGCCTTGCGGGTGATCAGCGTGGAGCGGGGTTTGGATCCCGCCGATTTTGCCCTGTTGGCCTTCGGCGGAGCCGGGCCCATGCATGCCTGTGCTTTGGCAGAAGAGCTGGGCATCCGCACGATCTTGATCCCGGCTGCCTGTGGGGTGCTCTCGGCGCTGGGAATGGCTTTGGCAGATCTGCGGCGAGACTATCGGCGGGCCATCCTCCAATCTCTGCGGCAGCTCACGTCCGCTTCAGGGGGATCCCTGCTGGCTCAATGGGCAGAACCCCTGATCCGCCAGGCGAGAGCCGATCTGCAGGAGCCGGCGTTGCACTTCAGCTTGGACTTGCGCTATCGCGGCCAGTCTTTTGAGTTGGGGATCCCAGTGCAGTTGTCGGATCCGATTGCTCATCTGGAACAGCAGTTTCACCAGGCCCACCAACAACGCTATGGATGGCAAGATTCAGCCCAGCCGGTGGAGGTGATTCAGTTGCGTCTACAGGCGGTGCAGGCCCTACCCACCGTGCCTTTGACTGCACCCCACCCTTTGCCAGGGGATCCCCTCAAGGGTCGGCGAGAGGCATGGTTTGGGGGCAGGATGTGCTCGGTGCCGGTTTACGATCGGCAGCGCATGGATGTGGGGTTTCAACTGCGCGGGCCGGCAATTGTCGAGATGCCGGAGGCAACGGCGGTGATCGAAGCCGATTGGACGGGGGTCATTGACGAAGTGGGAACCCTAATCTTGAGCTGTGTTCGCGATAGCGGGACAAAGTCCTGGTGAGTCCATCCGCAAGCAGAGCGTCATGGTCATTTCGATTCAAACTAGGATACTGTGCCCACACCCAAAACGTTGCTCGCGTCGGCGTTGCGGAGCAATAATGCAGGGGGCCAGAAGCTCACCCTAACCTGAAAGACCACAGCAGAGCTTGTTTTGAGAGGGAGAGGCAGGTGCTCCAGATCACCTTGACGAATACCTTCACGATTTTTGCGTCCAGATAGGGTGTTGTCTGTTTTCGTTTGTCAGGGTCTAGATAGATGGACTAGCCTCTGCAGCCCTTGCCCTGACTGGATTTTCGCGATTTCCCTCAAGGGCGGACGATGGGACTCGAACCCACGAATGGAGGATCCACAATCCTCTGCCTTAACCGCTTGGCTACGCCCGCCGCGATTCTGGCTATCTAGCTTAGCATGGGAAAAACGGGACTGAACTACAAAGGTCGAAGCGCCTCAAAATGCTACCCAGAGCCGATTTGTTGCAAGGGGCAGAGTATCGAGAAACCTTGGCACGGGTCTTGGATTTGGGAGAGCAAGCCCTCAAGACCTGGCAAGTGGTCTGGAGCGACTTCCTTTCCCCACCCGAAATAGCGGAGGTGCAAGCTCGGCTGCGCAACTTGACCGAACTACAAGTGGGGGCCTGGGGAGGGTACCCCCAAGCAGAGCGCCAGCGCTTGGCCCTAGCTCGCTCTGAGGTGGGCCTAGATGTCCGGGATCCAAAGTCCGACCCAGAAGGGATCCCATTGGCCGCCATTCAGATTCAAGGCAACTTTCTCTTCGACCCGGCTACCCACCGCGATTTTCTGGGAGCCCTGTTGGCGTCCGGCATCGCCCGCGAGAAAGTGGGAGACATCCTCCTGTTGGGGGACTCAGGCGCCCAGGCCATCGTTGTGCCCGAAATGGTGGATTACCTCACCCTAAACCTGACGCAGGTGCGCACAGTGCCTGTCAAAGTGAGCCGGATCCCCCTGAGCCAGTTGAACATTCAGCCCCCCCGCGTCAAATCCATCACCAGCATAGAAGCCTCTTTGCGCTTGGATGCGGTAGCCTCAGCTGGGTTTGGCATCTCCCGCAGCAAAATGGTGGAAGAAATCCAACGGGGGGAAGTGCGGGTCAATTGGAAGCCCATTACCCAAGCCAGCTACACCGTTGGCCCTCAGGATTGGATTGCCATTCGAGGTCGGGGTCGGCTGCAAATCGAAGAGGTAGCCGAAACAAAAAAAGGCCGCTTTCGGGTGCAAATGAGGCGGTATCTCTAGATTTTTTCCTGTCTGAGTTTGGGGAGATCGTTACCTCCAGGAAAATGCTCTAGAAAAAAGAGAAAAAGGC
>NZ_JANSHW010000314.1:0-547 GCF_047461815.1 Synechococcus sp. R6-10 | reverse complement strand
AAGACTTGCCCTGTTGGGGTGAGAGCGGCCAGTTGCGTCGGCAGCAGGCTGATGGGACCCCCCGGAGCTGCCACAAAACCAGTGGTGAAGGTGGCCACAAAGTCTTCCGGCAAACTGCGCCCGGAAGCAAACAAGTCCGGCACTGCCCGCGAGATGACAACCCGGTACACGGCATCGTTGGTGAGCGGCGTGCGGAAGGTGATGGTGACCTGAGTGCGGTCGGCATTGAAGGCCAAGTCGCGAGCCGGCACAACTCCCGCTTGCGGCGCCACCGAGGTGATGCTCAAGGCCTGAGCGAAGGGAGCCTCGCGCACCGGCTCGCTGAAGCGAATAACAATGCTGGTGGTGATAGAAACGTTGGTGGCGCCATCCGCCGGGCTGATGCTGATGACGCGGCCTACGGGTGTGGGAGTGGGAGTCGGCGTGGGAGGTGGTGGCGGCGGAGCCGGGGGAGCCGGTGGGGGTGGTGGGGGTGGGGGCGGCACGGGTGTAACAGTGCCAGTGCTGCTTTCGCCGCAACCGGTGAGCAGCAGGGGCAGCAGCACCA
>NZ_JANSHW010000313.1:0-3951 GCF_047461815.1 Synechococcus sp. R6-10 | reverse complement strand
TCACTGTTTCGAGGTGGATCCCCTAGCTCTACACCTGCTGCGGCAGAATATTCTCAGCTTGGGCAACTGCTTTGTGCATTCGGTGGGGCTGGCGGGGCAGGATAGTTGCAGAACCCGTCGCCTCTGGCCGGAGGATCCTCAGGCCGAGTGGGGAGTGGAGCAGCTGCTCCCTTTCCGGGAAGCCAGGGCAGCCCTCAAGGAGTTGGGTTTGGAGCCCATCGATGTGCTCAGGGTGGCTACAGGTGGAGATGAGGTGGAGGTGTTGACCAGCTTGCAAGAGCAGCTCAAAGACATCAAGGTGATTTACGTGGAGTTTACTTCTGAGCAAGACCGCAAGCAGATTGACCAGATGTTGGATCCCTCTCATCTCCTCTGGCAGGGGGAGATTTCTCAAGGTAACTACGGCTGTCTCTGTTACCTGAGCAGAGCTTACGTTTAGGTAAAGTAGCTGAACAAAGTAAAAAAATGAGCCACGGAGCGGAACAAATACGACTCTCTCTCAGATCTAAGCTTCCTCTTTAGGTCTACCTGCATGTTATCTTGCCTGTAAAGTCATCTTATCCCCAACTGAACTGACTATAACTGGAAAAAACTATACTGGGCAGACAAGTCAGGAGAATTTCTAGCCATCTTGTAGTAGATGTCAGACTGGATACTTACAAACAAACTTCTAGCCGGGATCCAAGCCCAGCAAGCAGGAGATTTGCGACAAGCAGAGGCTATTTACTCCGAAATCTTGGCGGATTTTCCTGAGCATGCAGATGCCCTTCACCTGTTGGGAACGGTAGCTCAAGCCAGAGGAGACTCGGAATTGGCAGCGGCTCTCATTGCAGAAGCCATTGAGCAACATCCCGAAGTGGCTCTGTATCACCACAATTTGGGTGTCGTCTATGAGTCTTTGGGTCAACTCGAGGAAGCGCTATCCTGTTATCAGCAAAGCCTGAAACTGAATCCACACGCTGCTGGATCTGCCTTTCAAGCTGGAAAAATCTTAGTTAACCTGCGACGTAGCGAAGAAGCCATTGCCCTACTCAATCCTCTACTGGAAAACTCGGATGAACAGACAGGGATCCCTTTGGAAGAGGTGCATCTGAATCTGGCTATCGCCTACCGAGATCAAGGAGAACACGCTGTTGCCTTGGATCACCTGGAGAAAGCATTGGCTTTGGATCCCCAGTTAGAACAGGCTCGTTGGTTTTATCATCTCTACTTGCCGGCAGTCTATCAGAGTGAGGAAGAGCTCAACTCCTTTCGTGCTCGCTTTATCGAGCATCTGGATTGTCTTATTGAGGAAACTCCCCTAGAAACGGAGGAGCAACGTCGCACAGCGCTGTGGGCATCAGGACTGGGAACCAATCACTACCTACAGTACCAAGGCTACAACGACCTGGATTTGCAGAAAAAATATGCCCAGTTTGTTCAACGTATAGTCAACGCTTGCTATTCCCAGTGGAGATATCTTCCTTGCCAATCCCAACCAGGGGATCCCATCCGAGTTGGGTTTGCCTCAGCTTCCATGCGAGCTTGCTCTTACAGTCGCTTATCTCTGGGTTGGGTTAAGTACCTAAATGCTAATTGGATTGATGGACAGGCTAACTCGGAGCGAAAGTTTCAAGTCTTCGCCTATCACTTGGATCCCAGAACCGATTTCATGACAGACCGGTATCGTCAATATGCCGATGTGTTTCGACACATTCCCACCGGACTTGAGGATGCAGCCCGACAAATCCTGCAGGATCAGCTAGATATTTTGGTGTATTTGGAGATTGGTCTTTCACCTCTTATTCTGCAACTGGCTTCCCTGCGACTGGCACCGATACAGTGCTCCACTTGGGCTCATCCTATAACTTCTGGACTTTCTACGATTGACTATTTCCTCTCCAGCGATTTAATGGAGCCAGAGGATGCTCAAGAACATTATAGTGAAACCCTGATTCGTTTACCTCATTTGGGCACTTGCTTCGAAAAGCCGGTTTTGCCTCAGCAAAAGCGCTATCGAGAGGATTTCGGCCTGCGCAGAAACGCAGTGGTTTACCTAGCTTGTCAATACTTGGGTAAATATCTGCCCCAATATGACTATCTTTTTGCCGCTATTGCTCAGCGAGTGCCCAACGCTCAATTTGTTTTTTTGGCTCTACCCAATGCTGCTATTGCCCGACAATTTCGGGAACGGCTCACCCGGGCTTTTTCTTTGTATGGCCTCAATGTAGAAGACCACTGCCTGATCCTGCCCGGATTGGATTATCAAGACTACTTGGATCTCAACCGCTGTGCCGATCTTATGTTAGATTCCTATGGCTGGTCAGGTGGGATCACCACCTTAGAGGCCGTTGCGGTCGGATTGCCTGTGATCACTTGCCCTGGAAAGCTGATGCGGGGGCGGCATACCTATGCCATTCTCAAAAGAATGGAGCTGGACAGCTTAATTGCCTCGGATCTGAAAAGCTATGAGGATTTGGCCGTAAAACTGGGATCCGATTCTGAGTTTCGCTACCACATGGCTGAGGAGGTTCGGCAGCGATGCCACCTACTCTTCGAAGATCGAGAATGTGTGGCAGCCCTGGCCCATTTCTTCCTCACCAGGAAGCCCGACGCCAGTAGTGGTTAGCCCACTGCGAAAAAGGGTTTTGCTCTGGATCCCTTCCTGAGGACAAAATTGGCTCAACGGCCCCACTACGCCCTTGAAGCTCCCTTCTCGAGGTCAACAGCGGAACAGCCCCCCCAGGCCGGTGCAAGCCTAAACGTGGGAAAATCCTGTCAGTGATCTGCATTTTGCTGAGAATTGCTCAGAGCATCGTAATCTAGAGGAACATTGACATCCGGTGTCCGGAGGAGTGCTTATGCCAGGGCTAGCATCGAATGCTTCTAGAGCTCCGCAGGGATCCCTGCAGAGGCTGTTCTTGGGCCTTTTGGCCTCGGCTGCGGTTTTGGCAGGTTGTGGAGGAAGTGGAGGGAGTACAATACCGCCTCTAGTGAACGTCTGCGAACAAGCCTTCAGCCCAGACTTTTTCGCTTCGATTGGCCTCCGCCGACAGGGGGATAGGCGCAGTGGAACCTTGGGGCCGAATAGCCTTTTGGAGTTTTATTTTGATGAGGAGGGCAATTTTCGAAATGCCCGGGAATTCCCACCCCCTCCCGGCACGTTTACCTTTTATTCAGATGCGTTTCTTTACTTTCCCTCTGCAGCCAACGTTACGGGGGTTACGATCCGGCTGACCAGCCCGGTTTTCGACCCGCTATTGGTCATCGGCAGCTTTGACAGCAACCGGAGATTCGATCCTGACGTTTTTGTAAATGATGATGCTGCCCCTGGCAACTTTACCACCTCTCAGCTAACCATCCCCGTGCGGCAAAACCGCTGCTACTTGCTCCAGGTGCAAAGCTACTGGGCGCAAAATGCCTCTCCAGCCGCTGGGCCGGGCAGCCCTGGGCGAGGCCCTTACACCATCGAAGTTGTGAGCGAAAGCTTTGCTGCTCCTCCTCCACCGCCTCAACGGCAACAGAAAGACGATAGGGAAGACGGCGGCGGCGGTGATCGGGGAGGAGGCGTAGGTATTTAGCTCTGCCGTGTGAGCCTAATGGCGAAGCTGGCGCTACCACAGGTAGCCGTTCCTCGAATCGAGCGCCCGTCAGCGCTGACAGTGCCGCTCCAAGTGATGGTTGGGGTGCCACTACCCGCTGCCTTACCGCTGACAGAAAGTTGGTTGCCGATGAGCTGGCCACTGCGTTCGGAAAAGCTGAGAGAGGAAACGCTGATCTGGTTGCCCTCCTGACGAATGGAGACGGTTTCCTGGACGCCAGCCGCAACATTGACCTTGCACAGGGATCCCTGCCAGATAAAAGATCCTCCCTCGTAAAGCCACTCGCCGCTGAGGGCCAGCTCTGCCGCAGGCGTTGGCGTTGCCGGGGCAGGTGTGGCGGTGGGAGTAGGAGGTGGAGGCGGGGTGGGGG
>NZ_JANSHW010000312.1:0-6072 GCF_047461815.1 Synechococcus sp. R6-10 | reverse complement strand
CACAGGCCAGATCGCCTTTAACCTCAATCAGCTGCAAGTCCAGGAGCTGCGGGGACAGTTGGGGGGTGGATCCCTTTTGGCTGAAGGCTTTTTGCCCGTCAACTCTCGCGGTGCCCTGCAGATGGACGAAACCTCGCCACCCTTAACTCTGCAACTCCAAGGGATCCAGCTCAACCTGCCCAACCTCTACACTGGCCGCCTGGAAGGAGAAGTGGTGGTGGGGGGGCTGCTCCTGCGACCGTTGATTGAAGGTCGTTTAGAGGTTTCCGAGGGGATTGTGGATGTAAGCCCTCGCCCTGAGCCACCCACCGCAACAGAGGCGGCTGAGGACTCTGCACCGCCGACGTTCGCGACAGCCCTACCCTTTTGGCAGCCGCGGTTGAATGGGCTGGAGCTGGCCTTGGGATCCCGGATCCGGGTGCAGCGGCCTAACTTGTTTGAATTCAATGCTTCCGGCACCTTGCGCCTTTTCGGCACCCCCCAAGATCCGCGCCCGGCAGGCACCATCACTCTGGAGCGAGGCCGGGTCAGCCTGCCCATCGCCAACTTTCGCTTGGATCGCTCCCGCTCCAATACTGCCACTTTTGACCTAGACAACCCCTTCGATCCCTTCCTGAACCTGCGCTTGATGACCCAGGCCATCGAGGTCTATCGCTTTCCCCAAGAGCTCTCCCCCTTTGACACCAACCGCAACCTGCCGGGATCCCAGCAGAGCATCGAGATTTTCGCCACGGTCAACGGGCGGGCCAGCCAGCTGGCTGAGGCGGATCCCCGCAACGGGGTTCTGGCCCTTTCCAGCAGCCCCAGCCGCTCCCCCGAAGAGATCGTCGCCCTCCTGGGAGGCACAGCTCTGGCCCGCCTCAACCCCGAAGCGGGAGTGGCCGGCCTGGCCGGAACTGCCTTGCTCAACGATGTGCTGGACACGCTGCGGGACACCCTGGGCCTAGACGAGGTGCGCATTAGCCCCGTCCCCCAGGTCGATACCCGCGCTGCCAACCGCTCCTCGATAGGGCTAGCGCTGGAGGTGGCCCGCGATCTGGGGCCAGCCACTTCCATCTCGGTGCAGCGCAACCTAACGGATCCCTTTCAGCCCACCCGCTACAGCGCCCGCTACCGCCTCAACGAGCAAACCCTCACCCGCGCCAGCACCGACCTCGAGGGCAACAATGTCATTTCCATCGAGTTTGAGACCCGCTTCTAATGGGATCCGCTCCGGAGTTTGGCAGCAGGCTTTGGATGGCCAGGGATCCCTTGAAAAAAGATTTAGTGGAAAAAGCTGCCTTACAGGTAACGGCTAATGTCTTCTCCTCGCTCCGCCAAAAACGACAAGGCCCGGAAGCGCAGCCCTGCCACCTGGTCGTAGAGGGGGTTGAGCTTACACATGGGCGGAATGTGCATCACCTTATGGCCAAACAGCACCACATCTCGCTCAAAGGGGCAGCGGGCCGGGATCCACCGGCAAAGGAAATGGGCCAAGCGTGGATCGCGGATGCTAAAGTTATCCATAGCCGATTGAATGGGACGCAACGGAGCCTGCAACCAGTCGCGCAGGCGACCCGTGGACTTGAAAAGCACAGAAGTCATGGAACCAGGCAGCTCCTGAGGAGCTTTGCGAGCACGTTGCCAAGAAATCGTTGTGGAACCCATAAGCTTTCACCTCAACCTTTGAAGAAGCAGCAGCCTTTGGTCGGTTACGGCGCGCAAAATTACTAGCCATCGACAATTCTCTGTGTCGAGTTTGTATTGGCAAAATTACTAGCCATCGACAATTCTCTGTGTCGAGTTTGTATTGAGGGAAACATCAGCCATCTCTCTTCCCTCTGTTAGTCTGCCTTCTCCAACGGAAAGCTTGCTTCTGTAAACAAGAATCTCTGCTCAACGTTGTAGAGCTACATGTTTTGTCTCCAAAAGTTAACATGTAACGAAAAATACAAAAACTCCTCTGCTCTTGTCCACCAGCCGATTCCCTGTCAGGATCCCTGAGGTTCCTCAGCTTGAACTTTGGGGCCAGATGGGTATCCATCGCTCCTATTTCTAGGATGGAACAAGCCCTTTGGGCGGAGTAGGGGGATCCCCGTAATCACACTTGCCTTGGCAGGGTTGTTTTTCTTTTGATCGAGTGATCGAGTTTGGCTTGGGAGCGTCTCGGTTGGGAGTTACGGAGGATAACAGCCAAGGGATGCCGGCTGCTGAGCGTTCTACAATGCCAGGAGAGATTCCCAGCGGGTGCACATCCGGCGGTGGGTTGGGATCCTTGATTTTGTCTCTGGCTTTCTTGAGAGGCTGCCCATGAAATTGGCCTATTGGATGTACGCTGGCCCTGCCCATATCGGCACGCTGCGGGTGGCCAGCTCCTTCAAAAACGTTCACAGCATCATGCACGCTCCTCTGGGAGACGACTATTTCAACGTGATGCGTTCCATGTTGGAGCGAGAGCGGGATTTTACTCCGGTAACCACCAGCGTCGTTGACCGGCAGGTGTTGGCGCGGGGATCCGACGAAAAGGTGATTCGCAACATCGTCCGCAAAGACGGCGAGGAGCAGCCGGATCTGATCGTCGTCACCCCCACCTGCACCTCTAGCATTTTGCAGGAAGATCTGCATCACTTTGTCCGGCAGGCCCAGTTGGCCAGTCGCTGCGATGTGGTGCTGGCAGATGTCAACCACTACCGGGTTAACGAATTGCAGGCAGCGGATCGCACCCTGCAGCAGATTGTGGAGTTCTATATCACCAAAGCTCGCAAAAGCGGGGAGTTAGACGGCCTGCCCCAAAAGACGGAGCGGCCTTCCTGTAACATCCTTGGCATTTCCACCCTAGGGTTTCACAATGCCCATGATCTGCGGGAGCTGAAGGTGCTGCTGCGGGATCTGGGGATCCAGCTCAACCTGGTGATCCCGCAAGGGGCCAGTGTCCACGATCTCAAACACCTGGGGCGGGCTTGGTTTAATGTGGTGCCCTACCGGGAGCTGGGGCCGATGACAGCTCGCTATCTGCAGCAGGAATTCGGCATGCCTTACATTGAGATCACCCCGATGGGGGTGGTGGAAACGGCTCGCTTCATCCGCCAGATCCAGCAGATCCTAAACGAGCAAGGGATCCCTGTCGATTATGAAGCCTACATCCAGGAGCAAACCCTGCACATTTCCCAAGCGGCCTGGTTTTCCCGCTCCATCGACTGCCAAAACCTAACCGGCAAAAAAGCGGTGGTCTTCGGGGATTCCACCCACGCGGCGGCCATCACCAAAATCCTGGCCCGCGAGATGGGGATCCACGTGGTGTGGGCGGGCAGCTATTGCACCTACGATGGAGAGTGGTTCCAGGCAGAGGTGGGGGAATATTGCGATCAGATCTTGATGACGGAGGATCACACCCGCGTGGCGGATGCGATTGCCCAGGCGGAACCTGCTGCGATTTTCGGCACCCAGATGGAGCGGCATGTGGGCAAACGGCTGCGGATCCCTTGTGGGGTCATCTCGGCCCCCATCCACGTGCAGGATTTCCCTATCGGCTACCGGCCCTTTTTGGGCTACGAGGGCGCCAACCAAATTGTGGACTTGATCTACAACTCCTTTACCCTGGGCATGGAAGATCACCTGTTGGAGATCTTCGGTGGCCACGACACCAAGGAGGTGATTCACAAGAGCCTGAGCGCCGATTCCGACCTCATCTGGACGCGGGAAGCCCAGGCGGAGCTGAACAAGGTGCCCGGCTTTGTGCGCGGCAAGGTTAAACGCAACACCGAAAAATTTGCCCGCGAACGAGGCTTGACCGAGATCAGTGTGGAGGTCATGTACGCCGCCAAAGAAGCTTTTGGAGCTTGAAGGGATCCCGTTGACAACCTTTACCCTGGGTGGGATCTTCCATCTGACGTTTGCCTATGCGTCTCCTGGTTACCGGCGGGGCGGGCTACATCGGCAGCCACACCTGCAAAGCTCTGGCGGCCTCTGGCCATCTGCCCATCACTTACGACAACTTGGTTTACGGGCACCCCTGGGCAGTTCGCTGGGGGCCGTTGGAGATTGGGGATCTCGCCGACCGGAAGCGGCTTGATCAAGTCATCCAACACTATCGCCCGGAAGGGGTGATCCACTTTGCCGCCTATGCCTATGTGGGCGAGTCGGTCAAGGATCCCGGCAAATACTACCGCAACAATGTGGCCGGATCCCTGAACTTGCTGGAGGCCATGCGGGATCACGGGATCCCTTACCTGGTGTTCTCCAGCACCTGTGCCACTTACGGGGTGCCAGAGCGGATCCCTATTCCCGAAAGTCATCCGCAACGTCCCATCAACCCCTACGGCCAGAGCAAGCTGATGGTGGAGCAGATCTTGCGAGATTTCCAGGTTGCCCACGGGATCCGATCCATTAGCCTGCGCTACTTCAATGCCGCCGGAGCCGATCCCGATGGCGAAATTGGGGAGGCCCACGACCCGGAAACCCACTTGATCCCCTTGGTGTTGGAGGTCGCCGGAGGCCAACGTCCCCACATCACGGTCTTTGGAGAGGACTACGATACCCCCGATGGCACCTGTATCCGAGACTACATCCATGTCACCGACCTGGCGCAAGCCCACGTGTTGGCGGTAGAAGCGCTGGCCTCTGGCCGACCCGTACCAGCAGCCTACAACCTGGGCAATGGCCAAGGCTTTTCCGTCAAAGAGGTCATTGCCACCGCAGCAGCCGTGACCGGAAGACAGATCCCCATGCAAATGGGAGCGCGCCGCCCTGGGGATCCCCCGCGCTTGGTGGGCGATGCCGGTGCCATCTTTCGGGATCTCAACTGGAAACCTCTCTACACCGACTTGGCCGAGATCATTCAAACTGCCTGGCGCTGGCACCAGAAGCGACCCTACTTTGGGAAAGCCAAGCCCTCGGTGAGCTAGGAACGCCTAGCCCGGCGGGCGATAGGATAGGGAGAAACCGCCCGGCTAACAACTTCCCCGCCCCGCATGGACGACAAGATCACACCCGATACCCTCGCGGTTGTCATGACCACGGTGGGATCCGAAACCGAGGCCCATCGCTTGGCTCATACCTTGGTGGCCGAACGTTATGTGGCCTGTGCCCAGGTCTTGCCCGGGATCACGTCCTACTATCGTTGGCAGGGATCCCTGCAGACCGATGCCGAGTTCCTCATCCTGCTCAAATTGCCCGCAACTGCCTACCCCCGCCTGGAACAACGGCTGCGAGAGCTGCACCCCTACGCTGAGCCCGAGATCCTGGCTCTGGCAGCCACTCAAGTGAGCACAACCTATTTGGCTTGGGCCCGAGACCAGGTAGGGTGAGGAATAGCACGAGGTTGGCCATGATCGCCCTCTACCCCGGCAGCTTTGACCCGATTACCCTTGGGCATCTCGATGTTATCGAGCGAGCCAGTCGTCTCTTTTCTAAGGTGATTGTCGCCGTCTTGAAAAACCCCAACAAAACCCCTCTGTTCAGCCCCGAGCAGCGGCAGGCCCAGATTAGCCTGTCCACAGCCCATCTCAAAAATGTTGAAGTTGATACGTTTTCAGGTCTGACGGTGGCCTATGCCCGCCAACGGGGGGCAAAGGTGATCGTGCGCGGCTTGCGAGTTTTGTCAGACTTCGATGTGGAGCTGCAAATGGCCCACACCAACAAGCTGCTGGCTCCCGAACTGGAAACCTTGTTCCTTGCCACCGCCAGCGAGCACAGTTTTGTCAGCAGCAGCCTGGTGAAGGAGGTCGCCAAGCTGGGCGGCCCCATCGATCATCTGGTGCCCGCTCCGGTGATTCGAGATTTGCGGGAGCGCTTTCCCTTGGCCTGAGGGCTCAGGGATCCCCTCTCCTTCCCCAATCAAAATTCAAAGGGCTGCATCCCTGCCGTCACCGGATCAAACCCCACCGGGAAGCAGGTGCTGTGATTGTAGAGGGATCCCCTCAAATTGGCCCCTTCCAAGCAGGCTCCCTCAAGGTCGGCATAGCGCAGGTCGGCACAGCGCAGATCAGCCTTCGCCAGATTGCTGCCCCGCAGGTTGGCGTAGCGCAGGTTAGCCCCATGCAAATCGGATCCCTCGAGATTGGCCCCTCGCAGATCGACCCCCCTCAAAAAGGC
>NZ_JANSHW010000311.1:0-10799 GCF_047461815.1 Synechococcus sp. R6-10 | reverse complement strand
GCCTGAGGTTGAGGATCGCATAACCAACCCACTGGCCTGGCCCGTGGTAAGTGACTTCGCCGCCGCGCTCTACCCGCAGGATTTCTGGCCCTTGTCCAGAGAGGAATTCTGGGCGGGCAGCTGGGGATCCTATCTGTCCAGCCAAGCTCTTGAGGAACTTGGGATCCGCCCCTGCCCCCAGGGTGTAGACCGGCGGGTGGGTGAGCAGTAGGAGCCCATCTGGCAGCTGCAGATTGCAGATCAGGCGAGCCACCCTGGCTTGCTGCCAAGCCCAAGCGGTGCGATAGGGCACCTCTCCCGCCAGGTGAACCTCCAGAGGCGGAGATCCCAAAGAGCGCTCAAACACCTGCGAGGACATCTCAAAGGCGGTTTTGCTGGAGAGCTCGCTGTGCCACCAGAAGATGACCAAAAGACCCCATCCCAGCAACGTCCACCTAGCCTACCGGCAGGTTAACCTGCGCCCGCAACCGCTCCAACAAGGCGCGAGGCTGCAACAGCCCCTCGATACGGTCAACCGGCTTCCCGTCTTTGAACAGGATGAGGGTTGGCACGGCGTAGATACCCCAGCGGGCAGCAATATTGGGGTACTTTTCTGTGTCAATCTTTACGAAAGAGATGGCGTCACCCACCTGCGGCTTCACCTGCTCCAGCACCTGGGCCATCACCTGACAGGGACCACACCAAGTGGCGTAAAAATCCACCAGGATGGGGGTTTTGGATCCCTGAATCATGTCGTCAAAGCTTTTGAATTGCTGTTTGTGCGCCATAGGAAACTCCAAGGGTGTTCTGAAAAGCCTGAGATGAAATCTATTTGTAAGCTAACTGTTTGAGATTAAAAATTGGTGTGGAGATCTCGCCGCAGCCTGCTTCGGTTTCCCGGTAGGATGGCTAGGGTTCAGGAGAAGAGCTAGAGCGTACCCGTAGTCTAGGGTGTTGTGGTGGACAAAGGGGCAGACTTTAGCAGGGCTTAAGCACTTGTCTTTTTTTGAGGAGTGGGATCCCAATGGCAACAAGTAGCAGCATGGTGAATCGTGGCGTGTTGGCTGCAGTGCTGGCCGGGGTAGGACTCAGCCTATGGGGGGCTTGGCGTTGGCTGTGGGATCCCTGGGGCTGGGCTCAGGTAGTGGCCGGGCTGCTGCTCAGCTTGGGAACGTTGCTGTACTGGCTGAAAACCCGCCCCGCTGACCAGCTGGTGGTGGAGCCCCAAGGCTGGCGCATCAGCCGCCACACCCCCGAGCACTGGGTCATTCAAGCGGAGTTTGTGGCTCGCAACCTCAACCCCCTTTTGGAAGTCACCTTGGCCCAGGTGGAGCCGCGACTGCATTTGCTCAGCGCCGGATCCCTAGAAGGCATTCACAACCGCCTACGCCTGCGCTCTCGCCATCCGGATCTTCCCCCCCGCCAAGACAACTACTGGCAGGCCTACATCATCACCCCCCAGAACCAGACTGGCCTAGAAGTCGAGATCGAGCTGAAGGGGGAAGGGCTGGCCCATTTGCGCTCTGCCTGGCTGGAGTTGGACTACATCCAGTACGGGCGGCAGCGGCGCACCCTCAAGACCAGCCATCTCATTCTGCCGTTGCAGGAGGTGGAGCCCTTGCCAGAGCTGAACTGGCAGAAGCAGGGATCCCTCCTTTGGGCCGCCGTTCCCACCCATCTGCTGACCCCCAGCGATGACTTGGCCGAGGTGCTGCAGCGGTACGTGAGCCCTCACGTCCAGCCTGGGGATGTGGTGGCTATTTCCGAGAGTGCCGTGGCCATTGTGCAGGGCAACTTTCGCCATCCCCTGCAGGTGCAGCCCGGCTGGCTGGCCCGCACCCTGTGCTACTTCTTCCCCTCCAAGACCAGTCTTTCAAGCTGCTACGGGATGCAGACTTTGATCGACTGCTCCGGGGCCTGGCGGGTGGTGTGGGCTTTTGTGGTGGGATCCCTGGCCAAACTGCTGGGGATCCCGGGGGTCTTTTATGCCCTGGCGGGGGAGCAGGCCGATCTCATCGACGACGTTACTGGCACCCTGCCTCCCTATGACCAGTTCATCGTGCTGGGGCCGCGGGATCCGGCCAAGTTGGTGGGGAATCTGCATCGGCAGACGGGCTACGAAGTGGCCATCGTGGATGCCAACGATCTGGGGCAGGTCAAGATCCTGGCAGCCAGCCCCGGCGTAGAGCGGGAGCTGGTGGAGCAAGCCCTGGGCAAGAACCCCGCCGGCAATGCCGCTGAACAAACCCCCCTTGTGCTGATCAGGAAGATGACACCTGACTGAGGCTCTGCTGGGATCCGAGGGCTTGCATCGCCTGGTGAGTGGAGAGGAAGAAGCGCTCAGCGCCCACTTTCTCCACAAACCCAGCCTTTTGGAGGCGATCCATTACCGGCCCCTTCACCTCGGCCATGGCAAAGCCCACCCCTGCCTGCTGCAAACGTTCCACCAACTGGGTCAGCACTTCCAAAGCGCTGCCGTCGATGAAGTTGATGGCGCTGGCAACGAGCAGCACCTGCTCCACTGTGGGTCGCGCCGCCACCTCTCGCAGCAGATACTCCTGCAAGTAGGCTGCGTTGGCAAAAAACAGGCTCTCGTCCACCCGCACTGCCAAGATACGGGGATCGGTAATCACCTCATGGCGCTGCACGTTGCGGTAGTGCTCCGTACCGGGCACCTGACCCACGATGGCAATGTGAGGACGGCTAGCCCGCCAAAGAAAGAGCAGGATGGAGACTAACACCCCTATTCCGATCCCCTGCTCCACCCCGATCCCCAGCACACTGGCAAAGGTTACCAACCAAACCAGGGCATCGCCACGGTCGTAGCGCCAGCTTTGCAGCAGGGGGTGAAAATCCACCAGGGCCAGCACCGCCACCAGAACAATGGCCGCCAGGGTGGTCTGGGGCAAGAAGGTGAACAGGGGCATCAGCCAGATGACCGTCAAAGCCACCAACAGGCCGGTGATTAGGGAGGCCAGGCCACTGTTGGCGCCTGCTTGAAAGTTCACCACCGACCGGCTGATGCCTCCCGTTACCGGATAGCCGCCACTGCAGGCTGCTGCCAAGTTGGCTGCCCCCAAAGCCACCAGATCTTGGTTGGGATCCACCTTCTGCCGCCGCTGGCTGGCCAAGGACTGCCCCACGGCATAGCTCTCCGTGAAGCCCACCAAGCTAATGGCCAAGGCGGTGGGCAGAAGCGCTGTCCACTGTCCCCAGCTCAACGAGGGAAAGCCCAAGGGGGGCAACCCGGAAGGAATGGAGCCAACAACGGATACCCCTGCCCTCTCCGAGAGGTTTAGGCCCCAGACCAACAGGCTGGTCACGAGCACAGCCGCTAGCGGTGCCCCCTTGGTCAAAATCAAGGCCCAACCTGGAGGCACACCCCAACGCCGCAGTTGGTGGGGCAACTTTCGCTGAGCGTACACCAGCAGGGATACGGCCAGCAGCCCTAGGCCAAAGGTTGCCCAGTTCACCTTGTCCAGGCTTTGCCACAGCCGCTGCACCAACAGCAAGAAGGACTCCGTATTGGCGATCTTGACCCCCAGGAGGTGGCGGAGCTGGCTGAAGCCGATGATCAAGGCCGCCGCGCTGCCAAAGGCAGTCACCACCGTGTGGCTTAAGAAATTGGCCAAAAACCCCAGCCGCAACAACCCCATCGCCCCTTGAATCAAACCCACTTCCAAGGCCAGGCCTAAAGCCAACTGCCCGTACTCTGGGCTGCCCGGCAAGGACTCCGTCCCGCTGACGCGACCGGCCAGCGGCTCTAACCCTGCCGCCACCAAGAGGGAGATGATGGCCACTGGCCCTACCGCCAAGGCGCGGCTGGATCCCAGTAGTCCATAGACGATCACCGGCAAAATACTGGCGTACAGGCCCACTTGGGGGGGCAACCCGGCCAACAGGGCATAGGCCATGCTCTGGGGCACCAACAGAATGGCCACCACAAGGCCGGCGATCAGATCTCCCGGCAAATCTGATCGTTGATAGTGGAAGACCCAAAGGGACTCCTTAGCAAAGGGCAGGTACCGCGCCAGGATCCCTTGCCCCGAAGAGGAAGCAGAAGGGATCCCACTCATAGCGCCTGACCTCGGTTCCAGGGCATGCGAGCCAAGAGCAGAGCCATGCCACAGGTGTTGGTTACACCCGCAAACACCAGCCCAGCGCCCACAAAGCCACTCAGCAGCAGCCACCAGGGGTTGACAAAGGCCCCCAGAAGGGTTCCGGTGAGCACCAGGGATCCCGCCGCAATCTGCACCTGCCGCATGATGGAGATGGGAGCATTTTGGGTGCGGGTAACAGGCAGCTTAGCCGCTTTCCAAGCCTCGATCCCGCCCTTGAGGCTAATCACCTCCGGCCAACCGCGGTCTAGCAACTGACAACCGGCGCGGATGGAGCGGCTGCCCATGCGGCAGTGCAACACCACCGGCTTCTCTGGCGTGGAAGCAGGCACTTTGGCCGGGTCAAAGGTAGATAGGGGCATGTTGATGGCCCCCGGGATCCGCTCATCGGCATATTCTCCCGGCTCCCGCACATCAATGAGCTGGACTCGCCCCTGATCCAGCCACTGTTTTAAGGTCAGGGCATCGATCTCCTTGAGACGGGGATCCCGTTCTTGCGAAGCGGAAGGGATAGGGTTTTGTTGGGTTACGGTCATGGTTGTCTCCTTGCTTCTAGCGTTGTCTAAAATGCAAAATGCAGCGATTTTTGGGATTAATCCCCCTCCTCAAGCAAATGACTGGGCTCACCGGGGTAAAACCGGCTATCCAGGATTTGCTCTGAGGAATAAGGGCAGGTTTTGGGGAAAATCTTTCTGGGCAGCTTGGTCTCCTCCAGGGCCAGCTTCAGCGCTCCCAAGTAAGACTTGGAGATGGCCTCTGGCAAATAGGGCTTGAGACTTGGGCTTTCTTCAAGAAGCTCCAGAACTTCCTGCCGCTGCAGCTGGAGGGTGAGGAGCCGGCTTGCGGATCTCCCCTCTGGCTGGTACTCCCACTTGAGGAGATGCCCAACCAAAACTGCAAGTCGGTTTCGCAGTTCCTGCCGCTGTTGCCTGCCCAACGATTCAATCTCCTCGACTAAATTGGGCAGATCCAGCTTCTCCCAGGCCCGATCCCGCAGAAATTGAGCTTGTTGCTGGATCCAAGCGTAGAAATCGCTCTCATAGAGACTTTCTCGATCCACGCTCAAACTCTCCATTTCTGGCAAGCCAATTGAGAGAAGGTTACCCAGAGCAGCGGGCCCTCACCATCGGAGTTTCACATGGGCTCCCCAGCCGGCGGGGGCTTACCCTGCACCTCGCTGCCCAGAAGGAATTAAACCGCTGCTGCCACTTGGCCGCACTGCTCGTTGGCCGGCACCGCTTCCTGGATCTTCTTGGGCTGGGGCAGGTTGAGGCTGTTCATCAGGGCAATGAAGCTCTCACGGGAACGCAGGTTGCCCGTTTCCGGATCCACAAAGCGCGGGTTCCAGCGCTTCTCCTCGCCAATGGTGGAGACGGTGTGCCCGCGATAGTCGTGGCCGGGGTAGACCAGCGTCTCATCGGGCAGCGTAAACAAGTGCTGGGTAACATGGTCGTACATCAGGCCGGGATCCCCGCTTTGGAAATCCGTGCGCCCACAGCCGCGGATCAGCAGGGCATCTCCGGTAAGGACGCGATCCCCATTCACGCGGTAGGTCATGTGGCTGTCGGTGTGGCCCAGGGTAGCGATGGCTTCAATGACGACGGATCCCACTTGCAGCGTTTCCCCATGACCGATGAAACGATCTGCACATTGAGCCTTGGCCTGTACTGGCACCACCCCTTGGCAACCGGTCAGTTCCCGCAGCTTCCCGGTTCCCGTGATGTGATCCGCGTGAACGTGGGTTTCCAGGCAGTACTTCAAGGTTAGACCCAATTCCCGAATCAGCTTCAAATCCCGCTCCACCTGCTCCAGCACTGGATCCACCAGGGCGGCCTCGCGAGTTGCCGGATCCGCGATTAAATAGGTGTAGGTGCTTGTTTCTGCGTCGAACAGTTGGCGAAATAGCATAGTGCCCTCCTGTCTGGTATCGAAAGTCCGACATGAACTTGGACTTTCTAGGAATACTATATAACTATCTAGTGTTAAAATCAAGTTGACGAACGGCGCAAGCAGGTTTGTTGATGGGAGAAAGCCGGTGAGCAGAGCGGATGTGAATGAGTGTCGCACGATCCTGACGCCGCAGGTTCTCAACAGCGTGGCGGAGTACTTCAAGGTTTTGGCGGAACCCAGCCGGCTGCAGATCCTGTGTGAGCTGCGCTCTGGGCCGAAGAATGTAACCCAGATTCTGGAAGCCACCGGCATGGGCCAGGCCAATGTTTCCAAGCACCTGAAAATCTTGGCGCAGGCAGGGATCGTCAGCCGTCAGCCCAAGGGGGTGAGTGTTTATTACCAAATTGCGGATCCCATGTGCTTTGAGCTGTGCGAAGTGGTATGTCGGCAGTTGGTGAGTCGGCTACAACAGCAAGCCCGCCAACTGGAGCCGCTGGCAGCCATTCACCCAGGTCAACCGAGCTGAGGCGAAAATGGTTCTCAAACGGGTTGGGGTTGTCGGGAGCACCTGATGATTAGTCCAGCCCCAGCCGCCGACGAAAGTAAGGGATGGTCTGTTGCAGCCCAACTTGCAGCGGGATCCGAGGTTCCCACCCCAAGAGGGCACGGGCTTTGCGAATGTCGGGCCGCCGCTGCTTGGGATCATCTGTTGGCAGAGGCCGGTAAACGATGGGAGAAGGGCTGCCCGTGAGCGCAAGGATCTGCCGGGCCAGCTCCAGGATCGTGAACTCCTCTAGGTTGCCCAAGTTAAAGGGTCCGGGGTAGGGGCTGTTCATCAGCCGGATCAAGCCTTCCACCAGGTCGGAGATGTAGCAAAAGCTGCGGGTCTGGGATCCATCCCCATAGACCGTCAGGGGATCCCCGCGCAGGGCCTGGACGATAAAGTTGCTCACCACGCGGCCATCGTCCTCCCGCATGGCGGGGCCGTAGGTGTTGAAGATGCGGGCCACCCGGATCTCCGTCTGGTATTGCCGCTGCCAGTCGAAGGTGAGGGTTTCCGCCAAGCGCTTGGATTCGTCGTAGCAGGCCCGCGGGCCGATGGGGTTGACGTGGCCCCAGTAGTCTTCCGGTTGGGGATGCACTTGGGGATCCCCGTACACTTCTGAAGTCGAGGCCAGCAGGAACCTCGCTCCCGTTTTCTGGGCCAGTTGCAGCAGGTGGTAGGTGCCCCAGAGGCTGGTGCGGATGGTGCGGATGGGATCCGCTTGGTAGTGGGGGGGAGAAGCGGGGCAAGCCAGGTGGTAGATCTGCTGGATCCCAGCCTCTGCCAAAGCGGGCGGCAGGGGCTCGGCAACGTCGTGCCAGATGAGCTGAAAGGCGGGGTTGTCCAGATGGGCCTGGACATTGAGCTGCCGGCCTGTGGAGCCATTGTCCAGGCAAATGACCCAGTGGCCTTCTTGCAGAAGGCGGGTTACCAAGTGGGATCCAATAAATCCCAGGCCACCCGTAACCAGGATCTTCATGATTTCCCCTGATTTCCCCAGCACCTACCAGCCCACTCCAATGAGGGTTATGCCCGCCTGCCGCACCGCCTCCCGATCCAGACAGTTACGGCCATCGATGAGCAAGGGCCGCCGCATCAGCTCTGCAATCCGTCGGTAATCCAGCGACAAAAACTCCGGCCACTCCGTCACCAACACCAGGGCATCGCAATCTTGGGCCAGGCGAAACACATCCGTTTCCACCACCACATGGGCCAACCCCTCCCGCATCCCTGAAGCGGACACAACGGGATCATACGCCTTCACCTTTGCCCCAAGGCGGTGGAGCTGCTCGATTAAGGTCAGGGAAGGGGCATCCCGCAGGTCGTCGGTGTGGGGTTTAAACGTCAGACCCAGTAGGCCAATGGTTTTTCCCTTGAGCACCTTGAGGGCTTGCTGCAGCTTTTCCACCAAACGTTGCCGCTGTTCTCGGTTAACCTCCACCGTGGCCTGCAACAGCTTGGCCTCATAGCCGTAGTCAGCAGCGGTTTGGATAAGAGCCGCCAGATCTTTGGGGAAGCAGCTTCCGCCCCACCCTATGCCAGCGTTGAGAAAGGCGCGGCCAATGCGCCTATCTAGGCCGATCCCTTCTGCCACCTGGGTGATGTCGGCGCCGGTGCGCTCACAGATGTTGGCCATTTCGTTGATGAAGCTAATCTTGGTGGCCAGGAAGGCGTTGGCGGCATACTTGATCATTTCGGCAGAAGCCAGGTCGGTCACCAGCAAAGGCACGGGATCCCCTTGCAGGCCCTGCTGGCGACTGAGGATGGGTTTGTAAAGCTGCCGCATGATCTCAATGGCGTGGGGGCTGTTAGAGCCAATCACAATCCGATCCGGGTAGAAGGTATCTTGGATGGCACTGCCCTCCCGTAGGAACTCGGGGTTGCTCACCACGTCAAACTGCGGCGTCCAAGGCGAGAGCTCCAAGGTCAGGGATCTGGCCTCTGGATCTCTCCCCACTTCTCGGCTGCTCAGCCGCTGCTTGGCGGCTTCGGCGGCCCCGTCCAAAATGAGCATGCGCACCCAGTCCCCAGAGCCAATGGGCACAGTGGATTTGTTGACAATGACTCGATAGTGCTCGTCCAGATGCTGGCCAATTTCCCGCGCCACTGCTTCCACGTAGCGCAGATCGGGATCCCCGCTGGGCAGGGCCGGGGTGCCCACGGCAATAAACACCACCTCGCTGGCCTGGATCCCAGAGCCCAGATCGGTGCTAAAGTGCAGCCGACCCGCCGCAGTTCCCTCCCGCACCAGCTCTTCCAGGCCGGGCTCGTAGATGGGCAGGCGACCCCGCTGCAGCCCTTCAATCTTGGCGGGGTTGTTGTCCACACAGATAACGCTATTCCCCAGGTGAGCCAGGCAAGCCCCTGTTACCAGGCCCACATAGCCAGCGCCTACCACAGCAACGTGCATACTCAGAGTTCGCTCCCCAATCGGCGGCCACTTGACTAAGCCTTAGCAGCTTGCTTTTAGGGTACCCTCCCTTACCCCTATTGAGGTCGGTGACAGAATAAAGCAGGATATCTGTGGATCCCCGCTCGAGCTGCAGTGAGCTTTCTGGATTCTGCTGCCATAGCCAGCCGCCGTCAGCGCCAAGTGCAGAGGGTGCTGTACGTCACGCTAGGGCTAAATGTCCTGGTGTTTCTGATCAAGTTAATCCTGGGGCTGACGACGGGATCCCTGAGCCTCATTGCCGATGCCCTACACAGCTCCACCGACAGCGCCAGCAACATTTTGGGCTTGGTGGCCATGCGCTTTTCTTCGCCAGAGCCCGATGACGACCATCCCTACGGCCATCGCAAGTTTGAAGCCATTGGAGCGCTGGGGATCGCCGCCTTTTTGGGGATGGCCAGCCTGGAGATCCTGCGCACAGCCGTGGAGCGGTTTTGGGAGCCCCAGCCCCACCTGCAGATCGATGAGCTGACCTTGGGGATGATGGTGGGCGTGCTGGGCATTAATGTCTTTATCACCCTCTACGAGCACTGCTGGGGCAAAGCTCTGTCCAGCTCGCTGCTGTTGGCCGATGCGCGCCATACCCTCAGCGACGTTGGGGTAACGCTGACGGTGTTGCTGGGGTTGGCCGGCATGCATTACTGGGGGATCCCTTGGTTGGATCAAGCCCTGGCTTTGCCGGTGGCGCTGCTGGTGCTCCGAAGCGGCTGGGAAGTGCTGCAGGAGAATCTTCCCTACCTCACCGACCGGGTGGCGATCCCTGCCGAGGCCCTGCGGGATCTGATCCTGAGCGTGCCAGGCGTGCTCGACTGCCATGACATCACTTCCCGCGGCATCCCAGGGGAAATGGTCTTTATCGAGATGCACCTGGTGGTGGAGCCACAGGACATTGAGTCCGCCCACCGCCTTACCGAGGAAGTTGAACGCCTCTTGCAGGAGCGCTACGGGCCAGCGCGGATCCTCATCCACCTGGAGCCTCGCTCCCATATCGAACAACCCTAGCGAGAGCTTGCCACCTGCCAACAGATGACCCAGCCAAGGCTCAGGGATCCTGATGTTTCCAAAAGAACACTAAAACGGTATCAACGCCTCTGCGAGCGTCCCTCAAAATCTCGGAAAAGCCCATTCTTTCGTCGGATCCCTCGACGCCTTGTGCCACAAGGCTTTCCGGCCCCAAAACCCCCTCGCCGAAACTCTTTTTGCCCCCTTTTTTCCGGATCCCTCGCAAACGGGTCTTGCATCCCTTGCCCTGCTTGGCTTTAATAGGGGTGGAGTTCCCCCTTCGGGGGGATCCCTAGAAATTGGAAACACTAAGGTAGCCTTTGAGATTACTAGTCGATTATCTCGACGTTCCCCCTTCGGGGGGATCCCTAGAAATTGGAAACGGTATCCCATCAACTATTGCTGATGGGTGCACTGGTTCCCCCTTCGGGGGGATCCCTAGAAATTGGAAACAATCCGACACCTGCAGGGTAGGCGTCCCAGTTCAGGTTCCCCCTTCGGGGGGATCCCTAGAAATTGGAAACATTCTCAGAGAATTCAGAATGTAGTCAAGGAACTCTGCATGTTCCCCCTTCGGGGGGATCCCTAGAAATTGGAAACCACACACCCAGGAGATAATCCTGGGTGTTGTTTCTATCGTTCCCCCTTCGGGGGGATCCCTAGAAATTGGAAACTTAAACAGGGAAGAAAGGCACCCAGGTGCCTAGGGAAAGTTCCCCCTTCGGGGGGATCCCTAGAAATTGGAAACGTCGCTAGAGGGTAGCCGATTTAGACACGACAACAAGTTCCCCCTTCGGGGGGATCCCTAGAAATTGGA
>NZ_JANSHW010000310.1:0-4702 GCF_047461815.1 Synechococcus sp. R6-10 | reverse complement strand
TGTCTCTGCCATTCTACGGTCATCCTATGGAATTGTTGGGGGAGTTTGTGTGTCTCTCGATACAAAAGATCCCCGGGCTGGCACGGGCTTTTGGGTGCTCCGGAGGGGATATTCTTTGAAGCAACTCTTGAGGTTAATTAAAAGAATTATTAAAAAGCCTGTCCTGCCGACGTGAAGGGCTATGCGTCGCCGTTTTCAAGGTTAAACCGCTTCTGGCTCCCGAACTTGTTCTACCCGTACATCGACACGCTTGGGAAGGAACCAGGCTCCTATTAGTTAGAACTGCTCTCATTAGAAAGAACCTCAGCTAGCCCTGGAAAAGGGATCCCTGCCAGACCCAGGATGGCTAATTCCGCGGGCGTGGGATCCCCGATGCATCCAAGGCAAGAGAGGAAGACTGATGGATACAACTCCACCACTCAACCGAGTAACAGCATAGCTCTATTGAGATTAGCTTTCAATAGCGTGCCGGCAAAGTAGGGGTCCTCTTTGATAAAGACTTGCATTAAGCTTGAGGAGTCTGGTAGAGTGCTTACCCAAGTAGCAATTGCTAAAGATTTGCAGTTAAGTCTTCTCAGGAGAACAAGCTGCGGAGTGGCAAGCATGGCATGGCAACAGGTTCAGGCGGGGGTGTGGTGTAGGCAGTTGGGGCAATTGGCGCCTCAGTGGTGGTTGGGCTGGAGTCTGGAGCAGGGCTTTCGGCTCTACCGCAAAGAAGTTTCCTCTGCTCTGCCTTCTCTCTCTGCTTTGAGGATTCGCTACCAAGAGCGAGATGGCTGGCTGGACGTGTTTCTGGGAGAAGCGGAGCAATGTAACCGACGACGGCGCAGCCTTTTGGATCCGGCAGCGCGGGTAGCCTTGCACTACATGCCGGAAGATTTAGCTCAGATTCAGTCCCTAAAGTGTCCTCACGAGCGCATTCCTCCGCAGCTTTGGCAGCGGCTAACCCAGCAGCCGGGTTGAGGACTGTTGAAGGTTAGAGGGCTATTTATTGTTTTTATTGTTTCAGATGGATCCAGTCCGCTGCGGCAACCGATCCTGCCTCTTCTCGCCTTTCCAGTTCTTCTGGAGAGCGGTAGCCTGTTTTTTTCTTCCTCTAGGCAGGCTTAAGCTGGAGAACGAAGAGTAGCGGCTGCGGCCATGACTGTTTCTAAGCACCAACCCAAGCAGCGCTCCCAGCAGCAGGTCGAGGGGCTGACTTCTCGCCGCCTTTTGAAGGGATCCATCATCGGAGCTGGGCAGGTGGGCATGGCCTGTGCCTACTCGATGGTAATCCAGAACACTCTGGATGAGCTGGTCCTTCACGACATCGACCGCAACAAGCTGGAAGGGGAAGTGATGGATCTGGTGCACGGGATCCCCTTTGTGGAGCCGACGCGGATACGGGCAGGGGAACTGGCGGATTGCGCCGGGTCAGATGTAGTGATTTTAACGGCAGGGGCTAAGCAGCGGCCTGGAGAAACCCGTTTGGATTTGGTGCAGCGCAACGTCGAGATCTTCAAAGGCTTGATCCCGGCCTTGATGGCGCATTGCCCTGACACACTCCTTTTGGTGGTGAGCAATCCCGTTGACATCATGACTTACGTTTCCCTGAAGTTGTCGGGGTTGCCGGCAGGGCAGGTAATTGGGTCGGGGACGGTTTTGGACACAGCCCGCTTTCGCTATCTTTTGGCGGAGCGCCTGGGGGTGGATCCGCGTAGCCTGCACGCCTACATCATCGGCGAACATGGAGATAGCGAGGTGGCCGTTTGGAGCAAGGTGAACATCGCCGGCACCCCGATTGGGGAACTCTCGCCGGACTGGGATCCCGCCTATTTGGGGGATATCTTCGAGCAGGTGCGCAACGCTGCCTACGAGATCATCCGTCGCAAAGGGGCCACCAGCTACGCCATCGGGTTAGGGGTGACGCAAATTGTCCAAGCCCTGCTGCGGGATCAACACCGCGTTTTGACGGTGAGCAGCCTCACCCAAGGGGAGTACGATCTGCCAGAGGTCTGTCTCAGCTTGCCCAGAGTGGTCGGGCGGCAGGGGGTGGAACGCACGCTGGCCATGTCCCTCACCGAGAGCGAGCGCAAGCAGCTGCACCGCTCGGCCCAGATCTTGCGGCAAGTCATCGACAGCATCCGGTGGTAGCCTAGATCTCCTGGACTTTTGTCGCTCCCCTCCAAGCTGGGGGATCCCTTGGTCAGTGGGCGAGGGCCGCAGCTGGCGGCAGGAGGTGGTCTATGGAAGCAGAGGTGCAACAGGGGCAGCAATCGCCTGAGGGCCAACTGGAGAAGCGCCCCCCTTCTCCGCCTTGGGCCGGGATCCCCTTACAGAGGGGCCTCGGTCACCGGGTACGGCAGCACGTCAATCCCCTGCAGGCACAGTATCAGCAGCCCGCCCCCCCACCCCATTGGGAACGGGTATACCGGCGGCTGGGGCAGCCCTTTCATCTGGATATCGGCACAGGGAGCGGACGATTTCTGCTGCGCCTCGCTCAGGAGCAGCCCGACTGGAACTTCCTAGGGGTAGAGATTCGGCAGGCGCTGGTGGAGCGGGCCAATGCCTGGCGGGATGAGCTGGGGCTGGATAACGTCCATTTTCTGTTTGCCAACATCAACATCTCTCTGCGGCATCTGTTTGCGCCGGGGGATCTCAGCCGCGTAACCATCCTATTTCCGGATCCCTGGTTCAAAAAGCGCCATCACAAACGGCGGATCGTCCAGCCCCAACTGGTGGCGGATCTGGCTCTGCTGCTGCGACCGGGCAGCCCTGTCTTCCTGCAATCGGATATCCAAGAGGTGGCCGAAGAAATGGCAGCTCGATTTTTAGAGCATCCGCAGTTTTGGGATCCCCACCAGGGGCCTTTGGACTCCAATCCCCTCGGCATCCCCACGGAGCGGGAGTGGCACTGCCTACAACTGGGCCTGCCCATCTATCGCTATTGGCTGGAGCGACGGTGACAACAGGACAAATCCGTAATGCAGTAATAACAACTCCATTCCGCCAAGACAATACAGAAGATAGGATATAACCCGCTTGAGTTGGATCCGTCGCCGCAATGTCTCACTCTGAAACCACGGCCTCTGCCGACCCCTCTTCTGCTCGGCTTTCTGTTCGCCGTGGGATCCTCAACCTGCTGAGCCTATTGGCCATTGTGATTGTCGGGCTTTCTCTTTCCAGCAGTTGGTTTCAGCCGCCGCCCCAAACGCAGTTGGATTTGTTGCAAACCGATCTCGCCCTGCAGGCTTCCCGCACCCTCGATGATCCCCGCTATCAGGATCTGGCACAGGCACTTTTGGGTCAGGATGTGTTCAAGGTGGCCCAAAATCGCTATCAGCAGACCGCCGATAACTACACCGAACGCCTGAAACGTTTGAAACGGCTGGCCCGTTTAACTCCTGCTGGCGAATCTGAGGCGGCCAGCCCAGAACTGGCCCAATCTCCAGAGGTGGATCCCGCCCTTTTGGCCTCCATGCAAGATTTGCAGACGGAGCTGGATGCACTGTGGCTGCGCCTTGGCTTGCTCTATGCCTACCAAGAAGATCTGGAAGCTGCTCGGCAGCAATGGCAGCAGATCATCGACCTGGAACGTCCCGTGGAGCTGGAATCGAGCCAAAAGGGGGCAGCGCGGGTTTTGCAAGGGCTGTGGGGAACACCGCGGCGCATCTTGCCAGAGGCGGAGGTGCAGATTCGCAATCATCTGGATGGTTGGTTTGAGGCGGTGGCTCTGCAACAGCTTTACCGACTGCAGCAGCGCAGCGATAGCCTAAATGCCCTCAACCAACAGCAGGAAAAATTGGCCTTGGCGGCTCTATTTCGACTGGCGGTGGTGGGCGGGATCCCCGTGCTGGGGGCGCTGCTGGGGTTGATGCTCTTGTTGGGCTGGCTGGGCTGGAGCCTTTGGCGCAAACGTCCGCTCCTGGGCCCTGCTTGGGAAGTGCCTTGGCCGGGGATCGGGGCGCAAGCGGTGTTGACCGGCTGGTTTTTGGGGTTTATCGCCCTCAACGCTTTGGTGCCTCGACTTTACATCATCATCCTCGGCCTGGGGGCACGGCAGCTCAGCCCTTGGCAGCAGGCGGTAGCCCTGTTTCTCACCTACAATTCCGGCGCTTTGCTGGGGGCAGGGTTATTGTACCGTCTCTTGCACGCCTACCCCGGCTGGCAGAGGGTGCTGCAGGTGCGGTTGTGGGGTCCTTGGCTGCTGTGGGGCTTGTGTGGCTACTGGGTGGCCTTGCCTTTGGTGGTGCTGGCAGCGGCACTCTCGCAATTGCTGCTACCGCAGGCGGGGGGTGGGAATCCCATTTTGCCCCTGCTGCTGGATAGCCATGGTTGGGGGGCGCGGTTGGTGTTTTTGGCCGTGGTGTCTGTCTGTGCCCCTGTTTTTGAGGAGGTGCTGTTCCGGGGCTTTTGGCTGCCTACTCTAAGCCGCTACCTGCCTATGGGGGCCGCCATTGGGCTTAGCGCCTTCACCTTTGCCCTTGCCCACCTCAACCTCTCTGATCTGCTGCCTCTGACCATGCTGGGGGTGGTGCTGGGGGTGGTGTACAGCCACAGCCGCAACCTGCTGGCTCCCATCCTACTGCACAGCCTCTGGAATACGGGATCCCTGGTGACGCTGCTGGTGCTAGGGGGTGCGCGTTAAGGGGGGCTCTGCCTACTTTTTCCTGCCGAAGAAGCGGCTCAAGAACCCGCCGTTGTCTTCTTTGCGGGGAGGCGG
>NZ_JANSHW010000309.1:0-2400 GCF_047461815.1 Synechococcus sp. R6-10 | reverse complement strand
AAAAGCGCCGCGCACCAAGAAAAACACCACCCCAATCAAGGCCAGCATCCGCAATTGCCCCAGATCCCCGGCACCAATGGAGCGGGCCACCCACTCGATCAAGTAGGCGAGGGCGGGCATGGTTAGCACAAAGCCAAGGGTACAGGTTAGCCCCAGCAACAACATCCACAGATGGGGCCGAATGAAGGGAATGAGACGGCGATAGCTACGACCCGGATGCACAAATCACAAACCAGAAGGGCCTCTGACCCAACCAGCTTACAGGATAGTGTTGCGGACTGCTGCCGGGATCCCTGAAACTGGCCGGTAGAGCTGAAAGCCGCTGCGACCCTTTTCTTTGACCTGGTAGAGGGCCAAGTCGGCATGGTGCAAAAGGGTGGACACTTCTACGCCGTCTTGGGGGTAGAGGGCGACGCCAATGCTGCAGGTCACGGAAAGGGAATGGCCCTCGCAGGAGAAGGGAGTTTGAAAGGCATCGACAATCCGCTGAGCCAGACGCGCTGCCACTGTGGGGCTGCCAATTCGGGGCAGCAGCAGGGTGAACTCATCCCCTCCCCAGCGGGCGACGATATCTCCAGGGCGAACGCACTTGGTTAACCGTTCAGCTACCCCCTGCAACAGGGCATCGCCGACACCGTGGCCGAAGGTATCGTTGATGTCTTTGAAGTGATCCAAATCCACAAAGAAGAGGGCCAGAGATTCACTGTAGTATTGCTGCAGGGCCTGCTGCAGCCGCTCCCGAAAGGATTCGCGGTTCACCAAACCTGTCAGGGCATCATGATGAGCGCGAAACTCTATGTAGGCTAAGCTCTGCTTTTGGGCGGTGATGTCTTCGCAGATGCCTTCATAGCCGAGGATGTTTCCGGCTTTATCTTTAACCAAACGGGCCTTTTCTCGGACCCAGATGATCGAGCCATCCCGCCGCCGCAGCCGGTACTCAAAGCCGCGTACGGATCCCTGCTCCTGCAATAGCCGCACAAATTCCTCCCACTGGCTGGGATCCACATAGAGCTGCCGCTTGCCCGCCTCTTTCGCTTCGCGCATCAATTCTTCGGGGGAGCTGTAGCCGCAGATCTGGGCCAGCATCGGGTTGGCGGAGAGATACCGACCTGCCGCATCGGTGAAAAAAATGCCCTCTACCGCATTCTCGAAAAAATTGCGATAGCGCTCCTCAGCCTGGCGCAGCTCCTCTTCCACTTGCCGGCGCTCCGAGATCTCGAGGGCCAGAGACACCAAATCCGCCAGGGATCCGGCGAAGTTTTGCTCTTCTAAGGTCCAGTGGCGAGGGGATCCAATGTGCTCGTGGCAGAGAACACCCACCATCCGTCCTTCCAGTCGAATGGGGGCATCCAGCATCGAGACCACTCCCATTGCTGTCAGGTAGGAATTGCCGAACTCGGCGGTGCGGGGATCCGCCACCACTTGGTCGGCAGCAATGGTGCGCTCTTGCTCCAGGGCTTGAAAATAACGGGGATAGTCTTTGGCCCAGATCTCCGCCCCTTGAGTATGGGATCCCTCGGGGTTGTCTGGGGTGATCTCGAATTGATTGATGCAGCGAATGCTGGAGCGCTCCGACGTGTAGAGCCAGACCCCCACCCGTGCCACCCCCAGGGTATGGGCGGCTGTAGTACAAATCTGTTGCAGAGCAGCTTGTAAGTCTCCTTGGCTGAGGGCTTTGTGCCGGGTGAGCTCCATCAGAGCCCGGTTGTGCTCCAACAGTTGCTTTTGGCTGCGCTGTAGCTGCCACTCCACTTGCTTGCGTGCTGTGATGTCCTGACAGGAGCCGACAATTCGGCTGATTGGCTTGTTCTCCTCAACTACTGGAGAAAGGGTAACGATTAGAACACGGGTCGACTCTGGGTCGGGAGCGGCAGAGGCCGTTAGGCTCAGCTCGAAGCTCACTTGCCGGCCATGGCTGAGGCAGTGTTCGGTGTGCAGTTGAATCTGCGCAGCCAGAGAAGGCGGTAGACAACTCTGGAGCTCTTCTCCCTCGATAGGTCGAGAGGAGAGAAAAAACATCCTGCAAAAAGCCGGGTTACCCACCAAAAACCGACAGCGCGGTTGAGGTGAGCCTCTTTCTGGCTCCGGGGGCAGACACTCAAGGACAAACAACCCATCGCTGACGCTCTCGAACATGGTGCGCAGCACAGCCCGTCCCCGAGCCTGTACCGGGCGCCCACGGTACATGACCTGGGGATTCCACAGATCGGCCCGCGTCAGCGCATCATAAACGCTGCCAGCCTGGTCTGGCCCAGCAGTCCCCCTTTCAACCATAGGCTAGGAACACCCAGTAGACGCTCGGGCAACGGGGAGGGCAAGCCGAAAAAAACAGCTATGAATTCACGCTGTCTCTGCCATTCTACGGTCATCCTATGGAATTGTTGGGGGAGTTTGTGTGTC
>NZ_JANSHW010000308.1:0-3586 GCF_047461815.1 Synechococcus sp. R6-10 | reverse complement strand
CGTTTGGGTGTGGTTACAGGGATCCCTGCTCTTGTTGCCGTGGGTGGTTTTCCTGGGGCTGCTGCTGCTGGGAATCTACCTCAATTTTGCAGGCTTCCTGGTGTTGCTGTTGGTCTTTACAGGGCTTTACATTGCTGTGGGGCGCAAGACCCGCCAGTTGGCCCAGCAGGAGCTGCAGGCCCGTCGCGAGCAGTTGGCTCGTCTGGAAGAGCAGGGGGAAGCCCCTTCGGCAGGGGAGGCGCCTTTGGAAGCGCCTGCGGTTCTGCAGCGGATCTCGGCTGAGGATCTGCAGGCCATTCAGTCTATTTTCGGCCTCGATACCTTTTTCGTCACCGAGACCGTCCCCTATGGGGAAGGGGCGATTTTTAAGGGCAACCTGCGCCAGGAGGCGGAGGTGGTGGTACCCCTGCTGGTGGAGAAGCTCAAAGAGCAGGTGGGCCGTCGCTACCAGCTCTTTTTGGTGGAGGATCCGGCGGAAAAGCCGGCGGTGGTGGTCTTGCCGGATCCCATCGTCAATTACCGCGCTTCCGTGGGGGCGCAGATCCTGGCGGGGGCGTTGCTGGTCTTCAGCTTCGTCGCCACGTTGGAGGTGGGGGCCAATCTCTTGGGCTTCCGGCTGTTGGATGCGCCGGGGCGCTGGGTGGAAGCCCTGCCGGTGGCAGCCGGGATCTTCGCCATCTTGCTGGTGCACGAGACCGGACACCGCTGGATGGCGGGCAAGTACGGGGTGCGCCTCAGCCCTGCCTTTGTTATCCCCAGCTTGGGCATTGGCACGCTGGGATCCCTAAACCGCATCCAATCGCCGGTGCCCAGCCGCAAGGCCCTCTTCGACATTGCCTTTGCCGGCCCGGCAGCGAGCGGGATCCTGTCGCTGCTGGTGCTCTTGGCTGGCCTGAAGCTCTCCGGCTCCGAGGGTCTGTATGTGCCCACGGAGATCTTCCGCAGCTCCATCCTGGTAGGCACCCTAGCGCGGCTGGTGCTGGGATCCCAGTTGCAGGCGGAGCTGGTTCCCATTCATCCTTTTGTTGCCGTGGGCTGGATTGGCCTGGCAATCACCGCCTTGAGCCTGCTGCCGGCAGGGCAGCTGGACGGGGGTCGCATTGTGCAGGCGGTGTACGGGCGGAAGACGGCGGCCCGCGCCACCTTCATCACCCTGATTGCCTTGGCGGTGGCGGCCATCAGCAACGTCTTGGCCCTCTACTGGGCGCTGCTGATCCTGTTCATCGCCCGCGAGCCAGAGCGTCCACCGCAGGATGAGATTACTGAAACCGACGGTCAGCGGGATGCTTTGGCATTGCTGGCCCTCTTTTTGATGGTCATGACCCTGTTGCCGATTGCTCCGGCCTTGGCGGGCTTTCTCAATTTCCCCAACGGCTGATGGGGTAGAGGCCCAGGATCCGCCGGCGAGAGGAGCTCACTGTGTCTGGACCGGGGAAAGGCTTTGGCCTAGGCAGAGCTGGAAAGGACAGAGGAGAGCACCTGCAGCGTCTGTTGGCCCAAGCCGTTCGCCATCACCAGGCAGGGCAATGGCCACAGGCTGTCTCACTTTACCAGCAGGTGCTGCAAGCCCAGCCCACCCACCCCGAGGCACTGCACCTCTTGGGGGTCTGTCGGCAGCAACAGGGATCCCTGGACGACGCGATTGCCCTGATCCGGCAGGCCCTTGCCCACCAGCCCTGGTTTCCCGACGCCCACTTTAATTTGGGAATTGTTCTCAAGCAGGCGGGGCAGCTGGCGGAGGCGAAAACTCACCTGCAACTGGCCCTAGAGCAGGGGGGGCCGGACGCGGAAGTTTTGTACCAGCTGGGGCTGGTGCTGCGGCAGCAGGGGGATTTGGAGGCGGCCCTTGTCCCCTTGGGACAGGCCCTGGAGCTGCAGCCGGACTTTGCCGATGCCGCCTACACCCTGGCCATCCTGCTGCGGGATTGTGGCCGGGAGGAGGAAGCGGCGGAGCTGTTCTACCAACTCTGGCAAGCGGATCCCGCCGACTTGGCCGCGGCCCTGGGCTGGTGTGTTAGCCAGTTGCCCTTGCTGTACGCCTCGGCAGACCAAGTTTCCGTGGCTCGGGAGCGCTACTGCCAAGCCCTACAACAGGTGAAGGGCCGCTGGGAACACCTGCCGCGGGATCCCGAAACCCTGGAGCGAGCAGCTGCCGGGATCGGCTCCGTCCAACCCTTCTTTTTGCCCTACCAAGGCCAGAACGACCGCGATCTGCAGCAGCTCTACGGATCCTTGGTGAGGGACGTGATGGCGGCCCGCTATCCCCAGCCCTCCGTCCTCTGGCAGCGACATCCTGGCCGAGTGCGGGTGGGCATTGTCTCCGGCCTGTTTCGGGATCACTCCGTTTGGAAGATCCTGACTCGCGGCTGGGTAGAAGCCCTGGATCGTGCTCAAGTGGCCCTCTACGGCTTCCACACCTCGGTCATCCAAGATGAGGTCACGTGCTCCCTGCCCCCTCGTTTTGAGCACTTTGTGGCCGGATCCCGCAGCATAGAAGAATGGCAAGCGGCTATTCGAGAGGCACAGCTGGATGTGCTCCTCTACCCGGAAGTGGGCATTGACCCGGTCTGTGCCCAACTGGCCGCCCTCCGCTTGGCGCCGGTACAGGCGATGGCCTGGGGCCACCCGCAAACTTCTGGCCTGCCGACAATAGACGTTTTCCTCAGCAGCGAGCTGATGGAGCCGCCGGACGGGGCCGGCCATTACACCGAGCAGCTCCTGCCCCTGCCTGGCATCGGCACCTACTATATTCCCCTAGAAGTTGACCCCGCCCCTGTGGACTGGCAAGCTTGGGGGGTGGATCCCGACAGGGTGCTTTACCTCTGCGCCCAATCCCTATTCAAGTACTTACCTCAGTACGACGAGGTGTTCCCCCGCATCGCCCGGGAAGTGGGGAAGTGTCAATTTCTATTTTTGCGGGGCCGCCTCTCCCAAGGGATCCGCGAGCGCTTTTGGCAGCGGCTGCGACGAGCCTTTCAAGCCTATGACCTAGCTGCCGAAGAGTATGTGGTGCTCCTACCGGAACTCTCGCCTGCAGAATATGCCGCCTACAACGCCCTGGGGGATATTTACCTGGATAGCCTCGGCTGGTCAGGGGGCAACACCACCCTGGAAGCCCTGCCCCACGGCCTGCCCATCGTCACCTTGCCCGGATCCCTGATGCGGGGCCGCCACACCTACGCCATCCTGCAGCAGATGGGGATTCTCGATACCATCGCTCATAACCTCGATGAATACGTCCAGATTGCCAGTCGGTTGGGCTTGGATCCAGAGTGGCGAGAGCAAATGGGCCAGCAGGTGAAAGCACGTCAAGATCGCGTCTACCGGGATCCCGCGCCGATCCGCGCTCTGGAAGAGTGGTTGCGAAGCCTGAAGACCTGAGGGGGCAGTTTGGGTGAAAGGATAAACGGGCGAGTGTTGTCCTCTTGAAGGGATCCCGGACAGATGGCAGGATAGGCGGGGTTGTCTTGCCGGGCTTTGCCCATGTCTTCTGAGTCTGCTCCCGGTCAGTTCCCCAGGCCGGAAAACGCCCCCGACAACTTGCCCTCCCTTTCAACGCGCCTGAAAGAGATTGCCGTGGTATTCC
>NZ_JANSHW010000307.1:0-7011 GCF_047461815.1 Synechococcus sp. R6-10 | reverse complement strand
TGAGCCCAAGTTGTGGAAGTGTGGTGGAGGGGCAGTGGGAAGCGGCAGGGATCCCCTATACTGGGGGCAGTGGGCTTGCTGACATACCGTTTCTCGCTGGCTGATAGGGCTGTCGTGACCGATTTCAACACCGGGATCCCGAGCGTGCGTCGCCTGCAGAAGGTCATCAAGGATCGGGAAACCCTCGAGGTCAAACTCAATACCGGAGATGTCTTCGTCGGCCAGTTGCGCTGGCAGGATCCCGATTGCCTCTGTTTAGCCGATGCCGAGGGGCGGGAGTCGCTGCTGTGGCGGTCTGCCATTGCTTTCATCAAGGTCAGGCCTCAGTCTTAAGTACTGCTCCGGATCCCTGTACAGCTCTTCTTCCCAATTTTTGAATAAATCTTTACAACAACTCAGGGCTTTTCTGTCTCCCTCTGAGGGCAGTTTTCTCCAGTTGACCCGCTCCTGCTGGGTTTTTGGAGCGGTTGACTACCCTGCCGTCGCCCTGAGTCTATCCCAAAGCCGTCCCCCATTGCTCCGCAACGCTGTTGCAACTGCGTCAGCGGGCCGTAGGCCTTGAGGACGAGGCTTTAGACCCAGTTTTTTGGTAAAAATGCCAATTAAGAAGGGTATGATAAGGAGTATTAAAAAATCTGATCTCTCCTCACCCAACCATGACGACTGCCCCCATTGAGATACCTCTTCAGCCTGCCGCCCAACGGCATAACCACTACAGCCGCGAAGACTTTTTTCGCTTTGACCTCTCCCAGGGATCCCTTGTGGACTGGACGGGCGCCCGCAATGTCTTGGTGAGCGAAGACTTTATTCTGGGTTTACAGCAGGGCCTGGAGGAAGAAGTGGGAGATGCCTCGGCTTCTCTGATGTACACCATTGGCCGAGAGTGGGGACGCAACGATGCCCTCCATTTTTCCCGCTGGTTTGAGGAGGAATATCGGCGCCACCCCAAGCAGAGTAATCTCATGTTTCTCTTGGAAACCTGGTGGTGGCCTCTGACCTCCCAAGGATGGGGGCGCTGGGAGGTGGAGACCGAGAGTCGGCGGCAAGGGTTTATTTTCATCAACCTCTTTGACTCCGCCGTGGCCCGCACCCTGGGGGATGTCGGTAAACCTGTCTGTCATCTTTACGCCGGATTATTTGCCGGCTTTTTTAGCACCATGGTGGAACGGCAGCTCAACTGCATCGAGATCCAGTGCTATTCTATGGGGGAAAGCTACTGCAAGTTTTTGCTCGGCAGCAAAGATCGCATTGATGCGGCTGCCTTCTGGCTGAACGAAGGGGCCAGTGCTGGTGAAATTGCCCAAAAATTGCGTTCAGGTCAGGGAGTAGCTAAGGCATGACCTGGAAGATTACTTTAGAGGATTCGGTGCAGAGCTTTTTTGCCCGTCTAAATTGGGATAACCGCCCCCTACAGATGCGCTCTCTGCCAATGCCTTTTCTGCAAGTGCGGGAGCATTTTGGTTCCATCCCCTGGGCGGGGGATCCCCTGAGTTTGGCCGCGCATTCTCTGGGATCCCTGTCGGCAGCACCAGAACCCGAGCCGGCAGAAGAACAGATCACCTTGGCAGATCTGTTCAGCTTGTTTTGAGTCTCCTAGCACCCACCGACCTCCGGGAGAAGCGAGATGGTAAGCCCCTTGGAGCAGATGCTGATCGAGTCGGAAGCCCGCTACCTCAAGCCAGAGGAGCTGGAGCATCTGAAGGCCTATGTTCTCGGCTGGCCAAAACGACAACATGTGTACCGAGTTTTGCGGGAACGGGAGAGCCAGGTGGTGAGCAAAACCCTAGATGCCCTGCAAAAAGAGATGCCCGACCTTTCTCCCCAAGTGTTGGATCTGTGCCGGCGACACCTGCTGTTGCTGCTGCGTCACAGCGCTATGGCCATGTTGCTGCAGGACGAAAACCTCCTGAAGGAGCGGCTGATCGAGTGGATGGAAGAAGAGGTGCGCCTGTACGGGCTGCAGAGGGTTTATGAGGTTGCCTATCGGATTTTCCAGCAAGAGCTGAGAGACCATTTGGCTCCTGGAGAGTTGGAGTTTATCCGCCCTTTGATCACCCAGGTACAGGTGGCCTTGCTGTTTTAGAGCTAGATACTTTTTTGCTTTTTGCATTTTTCGGTGCTAGAGCGCTCTATCTCAACTAGCCGGAGACTTCAGTGTCGTTGGAGTTAATGTTAGCGTTGTAGTAAATCTGCCCAAGGGGTATTCAATTGCTGGAGGGATCGCCATAAGATTTGGAGCGTAAACAACCGTTCTCCCAGCTCAACAACCAACGAACTGTCAACTGCACCCTGCTCCTATTTGGATGCTTAAAGCTCAATAACGACTTGGATTGGATAACCAGGGGATCCCTTATGAACGGCACCAGCTCTATCTCCAATGGCTCAGTCAACTTCGATCCCTACACGCCCGTTTTGGCCAACTACTACACACCCAGCGCTTATCTGCGAAGCGATTTGGAATCGGGCTTACTGGAAAGTCGCCACGGTGAACGTCTCTTGGCCCTTCCAGAAGCATTGCTGCGGGGCATCTACACGGGCCTGGAATACGAGACTGGCCAGGCTGCTCGTTTGGTATTGCGCAACTGTGGTCGGATGTGGGGCAAGGAGTTTTTCCGCCGTTTTGCCCAAGAACTCTCCGACTACTACCAGAAGCCTTTGGCCGAGCTGGAGATGGGCCTTTTCCTGCAAAGTCTGAGACAAGCTTGGAAAACTCATGGCTGGGGATTGATCGAGATCGACTGGACTTACAAAGATCAAGGAGTGCTGGTGGTGTCGATTCGCAATTCTCCCTTCGCTGCCGTCACGCCTCCCCATTTCAAGCGGCCGATGGGCTTTCTGGAGGCAGGGCTGTTGGCCACCTGGTTTAGCCAGCTAACCGGCCAGGATTTGCTCTGCGTGCAAACCGCCAGCGAGGCTTTGGGAGCGAAGAGCAATTTGTTTGTCGTAACCGCTGCTGCCCGCCTCAAAGAGGGAGAAGCCTGGGTGGACTCCGGCCTCAGCCACGAGCAGATCCTGGAAAAGCTCCTGCAACCCAGATAGGTGACAGGAGCCGGTTTCCTCCAGAGGGATGGGATCCCAGTAGAGATGAGTCTGTATAATTTTCTGGAAGCGAGGCGAGCTCAAGCGCACGAGGGTGTGGCCATTGGGGTGGCGAGTCAGAGCAATTCGGGGAGCCATCACCGTACCTACAAACAGTGCCGAGGCCATTGGCGCGGCGGTGACTGAGCTGTTGGATACGCTAGAGCACCGCAACGCCCTCGATCCGGCTGAACTAGTCAGCGTTATTTTTTCCGTTACCCCTGATTTAAATGCAGCTTTTCCCGCCCAGTTTGCTCGTCGTCGCCCCGGTTGGGAGTCGGTGCCTCTGTTGGATGTACAACAGATGGAGGTGAGCAGCGACTTACCCCGTTGCATTCGGGTTTTGATCCAGTTGAATACTCCACTTGCTCAAGCGGACATGCAGCATGTTTATCTGCGAGGTGCCCGCGAGTTAAGGCCAGATCTCAGCACTGTTTGATCGATCCATACAGCACCAGCACAGGGTTGACACTCTCACCGACTAAAGTCAGGGGATTTCTACACTGGAGGTGGGACAGTCTGTTGCCATGGGCAACATGGGGCATGATGGATCCCGGATTTGCCCCGCTTATTCTGGGGGAAAAGAATGGCTTAACTCAAGTTGATCCGGGTCGTATCACTACTGATTTGGGAAGGCGCAGAACATCCAGATTCACTCATAGACTTACTTGGACTTACAGTCATTTTAAACAGGTATGAAACATTTCCATCCAGCTCCCCTTTCTTTTTGGGAGATGGGGTGATGGCAGCGGCACAGAGCACTTGGGGGGCTTCTCAATTAGCTTAAAATGACTCTACTTAAGATAAGAGTAGATCTGAGAGCTCAAGGAGACAGCTTTTCTCGCAGACGGTTTTCCCACTGTTGCAGTTGCTCTTGGCGAGCGGCCACCTCTGCTTCGCGACGGCTCAGCTCCTGGCTTTGCCGAGTCAAGGATTGCCGCCAGCTTTCAATCTCCGACAGATCCACCAGACTGTGGGTTCGGGATAGGTTGTGCAACATCTCCACCAGCTTCATGGCTGCCTCTTCCACCCGCCGTACCTGCCGCTCTTCCGAAAGCTCAACCAGCAGCAACACCCCAATGTTGTAAGGGCCAACCTCTTTGCAGGTGACCCCTTCTGGCTTGCGCAGCGGCATCCAAACCCCGTCCTCGGCCTGCCGGGCCAAGAGCTGCAGCTCCCCCTGGCCGAAGAGACTTTTTTTGTGTACCCGTGCCAGATACAGCATGGAACATGCAGGAAGATGCTGCCGATTTTAGCACCGATCCCTTTTATTGAAGAGGGATCCCGTCCCTACACCCAAACCTGGGTTTTGTTGTCCGTGCCACCAGGAGGATCAATGCTAGGATCGGCTGTGGAATGGATAAGGCTCAACGCTCTCCCGTCTTCATCGTTTAGGGATCCCTGGCATGTTTCTCACCCAAAGCCCCTACTTTTTGATGGCAGCGCTGGTGGCGATTGCCAGTGGAGCCATCTTCGCGGTTCGGTTCATCAAGCGCGAGGCCTCCGCTGAGTACGACGTGATTTTTGCCACGATGGGCCTGATCTATTCCGTCTGTTTGCTCTTGGAAGGTCAGCGGCTCATTCCGTTGCTGTTCTTTGCGCAGGTGTTGCTGGCGGTGATGGCCGGCTGGTTTGCCATCGAAACCTTCCGTTTGCGGATTCTCTTAAGCGAAAAAGCACGGCAGGTGGGCGGGGCTCGTCCGACCGTTCGGCGGCAAGGCTTCAGCCGCACCTATCCCCCGGATGGCTATGCCCAAGGACGCACGGTTTCCACTCGAGCCGAGGGATCCCGTATCCGCGATACATCCTCTTACAGTCGCTCCATTCCTGGGCGCAGTGGTGAAGATCCTAGCCGTCGCCCCAGGCCCCAACTGACCGGCGATACCCGTTTGCGTCCCCGCCGCCGACCCGAAGGGGATGAGTATTACGAGGAGCCAGGGGTCCGCCCGCGTCAGGATACGGACTACGATGAACCAGCACCGCCGCCAGAGGCCCGCCGCCCCCGTCGTCCTGCCACCGAAGAGTATCCAGAGGATGTGGATGTGCAGGAAGAGCGCAGCACAGGTACAGCTACTCGTCGCCGTCCCCCACGGTTGCCCCAAGACCAAGGGGAAAGCTACGCAGATGAACCCCCCCGCCGTCCTTCCCGCCGCGTTGTCGAAGTAGAGCCAGTAGAAGTGGAGCCAGAAGAGTACGATGACGATCTGTTCTGATAAGCTCTCGACACTGCTCTGAAACTCAATAGGGACAGCGCCAGCCTTGCTTGGGAGGTGTGGTGAATCCGGTTGGATCCCTCAGCCCGTGTTGCGCATCCCGGCGGCAATGCCGTTGATGGTGAGCAGAGCCCCACGCAGAAGTTCAGCTCGGTTGTAGCGCGTTCTCCCGGTACGGGATCCCTGATGCTCTCGCAGGCGCTTGAGGAGGGAGACTTGGATAAAGCCGAGGGGCACAATAGAGCGGTTGCGCAACTGCACCGAGCGCTTCAAATAAGGGTCGTTCTCCAACAGTTCGCTGTGGCCCGTAATCTGCAGCACTATTGTGCGGGTGCGGTGCATTTCTTGGGCAATACACTCAAACAGCTCCATCGCCCGCTCTAGACGTTCTGGAGAGCTCATCTCCCGCACGTAGTGACGCGCTATTTGCAAATCCACCTTGGCCAAGGTCATCTCCACTTTGGAGATCACCATGCGGAAGAAAGGCCATTCGCGATACAGGTGCTGCAGGTGGTTGAGGTTGTGCTCGCCCTTGGCCACGTATTCCTGTAGGGCGGTGCCAACTCCATACCAGGCCGGCAGGAGAAAGCGGCTTTGCGTCCAACTAAATACCCAGGGAATGGCCCGCAGGGATCCAATATCCTTCTGGCTGCCGCTGCGGCGGGCAGGACGGGAGCTGATCTGCAGTTGGCTGATCTCTTCAATGGGGGTGACCTCGTGGAAAAACTCCACAAAACCTTCCTGCTCATAGACCAGGTTGCGATACACCTGCCGGGAGCGATCCGCCAAGGATTCCATTAGGCGCGACCACTCGTGCAGGTCGTTGGGGTAGGTGCGCAGCAGGCTGGCCTGGATCACAGCGCTGGTAACGGTTTCCAGGTTAAAAATGGCCAGATCTTGGAGGGAATACTTGGAGGCCAGCACCTCTCCCTGTTCGGTAATTTTGATGCGGCCCCCCACACTGCGCCCTGGCTGAGCCAAGATGGCCTCGTAAGCCGGGCCCCCCCCACGGCCCACCGAACCACCCCGGCCATGGAAGATTTGCAGCTTCACGCCATAGGATTCGGCCACCGTCTGCAGGCGTTGTTGAGCCTTGTAAATCTCCCAGTTGCTGCTCAAAAAGCCGGAATCTTTGTTGCTGTCGGAGTAGCCCAGCATCACCTCCTGCAGATTTCCCTGCTGAGCCAAGTACTGGCGATAGAAAGGGATCTCCAGCAACTGCCGCAAAACTTCCGGGGCCCGCTTCAGGTCTTCGACGGTCTCAAACAGCGGCACCACCGCCAGGGATCCGCGACCGCTAATGGGATCGTAGAGCCCCACCTCCTTGGCCATCAGCAGCACCTCCAACAGGTCGCTCAACTGGCGGCTCATGCTGATCACATAGGTTTGGCAAATGGCCAAGCCGAATTCCTGCTGCATGCGGCGCAGGGTGCGAAAGGTGGCGATCAGCTCTGCCGTTTTCTCGGAAAAGGCGATCTCCAGCGGTATCAGAGGCCGACGGGTTTGCAGCTCCTGCAGGAGAAAGGCGGTTTTTTCCTCTTCCGTCATCTCGTTGTAGGGACGCGGCAAAATGCGCAGGTACTCGAAAATCTCCGTGAGAGCGGCTTCGTGGTAGCTGCTGTCTTGGCGGATATCCAGATGGGCCAGGTGAAAGCCAAACACCTGTACCTGTTGAATGAGATGATCCAACTGACGGCAGGAAAGGCCGCTGTTTTTCAAG